>JAYTIS010000163.1:0-6130 GCA_043731725.1 Novosphingobium sp. | reverse complement strand
GCAAATTTATACATCACCTTGCCCCTAGCGCAGTGGGCTGTTGCCGCCTAGCCAGCTTCGCTCTAAGCTCGGCGGCATGTCGACCAAACGCAAATTGCTTGTCGCCCTCGCCGTGATCCTGTTGGTCTTCGGCGGCGTCTTTTACTGGATCTGGCGCGGCACCCCGGCGCAGCACACGCTCGATCAATTGTCGGGCAGGGACCCGGTGTTGGTCGAGCCCAAAGAAGAGCGGATTCCTTCGGTTTCGATTGCCAAAGCAATCGGCTGGGCCGCGAACGAAGCGCCCACCGCCGCGCAGGGATTGCAGGTCACCCGTTTTGCGGAGGGGCTCGACCATCCGCGGGTAATCTATTCGTTGCCCAATGGCGATGTGATCGTGGCCGAAGCCGATGCGCCTAAAGGCAACTTAGGCAGTGGCATCACCGCCATGATTGGCAAATACCTAATGAAGCGCGCCGGGGCCAACCAAGGCTCGCCCGATGCGCTGGTGCTGCTGCGCGATAGCAACGGCGATGGCAGGGCCGACCAGCGCTTCGTCTTGCGTCAAGGCCATGGCTTGGTTTCGCCCTCGGGCCTCGCCTGGCGCGACGGCACCCTTTATGTTGCCAATCACGACGGGGTGTTGGCCTTTCCTTACCAACTGGGTGAAACCGCGCTGGCTGCGCAACCAACTAAGATTATGGACCTGCCCGGCGGTGGCAATCACTGGATGCGCAACCTACTGCTCAGCCCAGACGGCAAGCGGCTGTATGCTGCCGTCGGATCGTCAAGCAACATTGCCGAGCGCGGGATGGACGCTGAAAAGGGCCGCGCGGCAATCTGGGAAAAGACTCTGGGCAAGCCGGGCTACCCGCGCATGTTTGCACAAGGGCTGCGCAATCCCAACGGGCTCGGGTGGAATCCGGCCACTGGGGAGCTTTGGGTGGTGGTCAACGAGCGCGATCAGCTGGGGCCCGACCTGGTCCCCGATTATCTGACCAATGTGCCGGTCGGCGCTCATTACGGCTGGCCGTGGGTGTGGTGGAAGATCCACAATGACGATCGCGTGACCGCAGCCCCGCCAGCCTATTTCGATGATTATGTGCGCAAGCCGGAATATGCCCTCGGCGCACACGTCGCCCCGCTCGGGCTGGCTTTTGTGCAGGGCGGTGCGCTGCTCGGACCCAGCTTTGCCAATGGCGCGGTGATCGCGCGGCACGGCTCGTGGAACCGCACTCCGCTGTCCGGTTATGATGTGGTGTTCGTGCGGTTCGATGCCAAGGGTAACCCGCAAGGCCTGCCGCTGCCGCTGCTTGGCGGGTTCCTGACCGGCGATGGCAGAACCCACGGTCGGCCCACCTGGGTGGCGTTTGCCAAGGACGGGGCGTTATTGGTCAGTGACGACACTGGCGGGATCATCTGGCGGGTGACCGCACCCGGCGCCGACCCGGCGGCGGCGATCAACCCGGTAGTGTCACAGCGGATCCCGCCGCAACGCAGCCTGATGAGCAATCCCGAGACGAGTTACACCGCCAAGCTCAAACAGGATACGGTGGTCAAACAGTAGCAGCAGTTAGATCGGCCGTCCTGCTGCTCCGGCCAATTCGGTGATGAACTGCCAAGCGACCCGGCCCGAGCGCGCGCCGCGCCGCTTGGCCCATTCGAGTGCATCCGCCGCTTGCCACACCAGCGCATATTCCTGAGCGTAACCCGCGACCATCGCCAGATAATCATCCTGGCTGCATACGTGAAAGCCCAGTGCGAGACCAAAGCGGTCGGCCAAGGCCAATTGGTCATCGACAGCATCGCGCGGGTTGATCGGATCGTCTTGTTCAGACAAGTGCCGCGGCACGATCGCCCGGCGGTTCGAAGTCACCGCCAACCGGACATTGCCGGGGCGCGCTTCGACCCCGCCCTCCAGCCATGAGCGCAGCGCGCGCGGACCGGTGCTGTCGCCGTCCTCGAACCCCAAGTCGTCAATGAACACGAGGAAGCGGCGCTGGACCGTGCTCAACGCAGCAAACAGCGCAGCCAAGCTGGCCACGGCACTGGGGGCAACCTGGACCAATGCGATAGCGTCAGGATTGTCTGCCTGCGCCGCGACCACCGCAGCGCGCAGCAGTACGGACTTGCCCATACCGCGGGCGCCCCACAGCAACATATCATGCGCTGCATGCCCCGCCGCCAGCCGCAGAACATTGGCACTGACCAACTGCTTGTGCGCGTCGATGCCTTTGAGCAAGCCCAGCGAGGGAGCGGAGATCGCCGCGACAGGCCGCGCGCTGCCGTCCCAGACATATGCCGGAGCCGTCAGCCAGTCGGCGCTGCCACGCCCGAGCGGCACCATCGCCTCAAGCGCGGCGGCGATCCGCGCCAGCATTGGCTCGGTGTCGCTCATCCCGCCAGCGCCGCAGCATCGAGCGCATAAAGCAGCGAAGCACCAGCCATCGCTGCAGCTTTCAGACCGCGCGCTTCGGGCACCAGGTGTTCGGTGAAATAGCGTGCCACCACCGCCTTGCTGGCGGCGAGCGGCCCACCATTGGTCGTGACTGCGCGCGCTTGCCGCTGGAGTTGCCAACCGGCAACCGCCATGGCCGCCATCGTGCAGAACGGCACGCTGCCCGCCAACCGGTCATCCAAGCTGGCGTGGCCCGCCATCCAACTGGCGATCTCAGCGCAGTCCTGCGCCAGCCCGGCCAATTCGGGTAAATCGGCGCAGTCTTGCTCGATCTCGGCAAACAGTGACGCCAATACGCCGCCACCTTCGTAGCCCAGCTTGCGGGTAACCAGATCGGCCGCTTGAATGCCGTTGGTTCCTTCATAAATCGGCGCAATCCGCGCGTCGCGGTAATGCTGTGCTGCGCCGGTCTCCTCGATGAAGCCCATTCCGCCGTGGATCTGGACGCCGATGCTGGCGACCTCGCAGCCGATATCGGTGCCCCACGCCTTGAGCATTGGCACCAGACAGTCGGCCCGCGCTTCTGCCTCCGCGATACCCAGCGCGCCGCGATCGACTTGCCCGGTGGTGTAATAGAGCAGCGCCCGCGCCCCTTCTGTCAGAGCGCGCATCCGCAGCAGCATGCGGCGTACGTCGGGATGCTCGACGATTGCCACCGCGGTCTTTTCGGCTGCTCCGGCGCGCCCTGATTGGATGCGTTCGCGCGCGTAACTTTGTGCGGCCTGCAAGGCGCGCTCGGCGATTTGCACACCTTGGCTGCCGACATTGATTCGCGCCGAGTTCATCATCGTGAACATGGCTTTCAGGCCGTCGTGCTCACGCCCGATCAGCTCACCCACGCATGCATCGTTGTCGCCAAAGCTCATTACGCAGGTGGGCGAGGCCATGATCCCCAGCTTGTGTTCCAGGCTGACACAACGCAGATCGTTGCGCGCGCCGGGCGAGCCATCGGTGTTTATGTGGAATTTGGGCACCACGAACAGCGAAATGCCGCGGGTGCCTTTGGGCGCCCCGGGGGTGCGCGCCAAGACCAGATGGATCACATTCCCAGCCAAATCGTGATCGCCCCAAGTGATGAAAATCTTGGTGCCCTTGATATGGTATTGGCCAGCATGCTCGCCCGCCGTAATCGGGCTCGCGGCGGTGCGCAGTGCGCCCACGTCCGATCCCGCCTGCGGTTCGGTCAGGTTCATGGTTCCCGACCATTCGCCGCTGATCAGCTTGGCCAGGTACAGGTCCTTCTGCGCGCCGCTGCCGTGGTGGCTGATCGCCTCGATCGCCCCAACCGTCAGCATCGGCAGCAAACTGAATGCCATGTTGGCGCTACCCAGGTTCTCAATCACATTGGCCGACAGCGTAAACGGCAGGCCCTGTCCGCCATAGGCCGGATCGCCGGAAATCGCATTCCAGCCCTGCTCGACGTAGTGATGATAGGCGGCGGCAAAACCCGCTGGCAAAGAGACAGTGCCATTGGCCAGCACCGCGCCCTGTTGGTCGCCGATGCGGTTGAGCGGAGCCCATTCACCGGCCGCAAACTGCCCGATGCCTGCGACAATCGCGCCAACCAAATCGGGACTGGCAGCGCCGAAATGCGCGTGCGCGGCGATCTCTGCGATCCCGGCATTGATCTGGATAGCGAGGATCTGGTCGGCAGTAGGGGCAGTATAGTCCATCGGCTGGTGCTCGCGCTTTTCCTTGGCATTGACCCCGTGGGCCTATAGCGCAGCGGCATGTCCGGCAAGCATCTCGGCCCTGTTGTTCGTCCTGCCGATGCGGCCGGTGTGGCCGAAGCCGCCGAGTTGCTGCGCGCCGGAGTACCCGTCGCGTTGCCGACCGAGACCGTCTACGGGCTGGCAGCGAGGGCGGATTCGGCAGCAGCCGTAGCGGCGATCTTTGCCGCCAAAGGCCGGCCAAGCTTCAACCCGCTGATCGTCCACGTTGTTGATCTGGGACAAGCCGAAACACTCGCCTGGTTCGATGATCGCGCGCGGGCGCTGGCGGCCGCGTTCTGGCCCGGGGCGCTGACCATGGTGTTGCCGCAAAAGCCCGACGCGCGCATCGCCCCTGCTGTGACTGCGGGATTACCGACCATTGCGCTGCGCTGCCCGGCGCATCCGGTGATGCACGCAATTCTGGCGGCCACCGAGCTGCCACTTGCCGCCCCATCGGCGAACCGCAGCGGCGGGGTGAGCCCAACCAGTGCGGCGCACGTCGCAGCCTCGCTCGGCGGGCGGATCGCGCTGGTGCTTGATGGGGGAACCTGTGCGGCGGGGCTTGAGAGCACAATCGTCGCTTTGCGCACCACTGGCAGCTGGCACTTGCTGCGCCCTGGGCCGATTGCGGCCGAGCAGATTACCGAATTGCTCGGCCCACCGGCTGACGTCATGGTCGATTCCGGGATTGAAGCACCGGGCCAGCTTGCCAGCCATTATTCGCCGGGCAAGCCACTGCGGCTGAACGCGCTGGTGGCCGCCCCCGACGAATTTCTGATCGGATTTGGTGCGGTGGGAGGAGATTACAACCTGTCCCCCGGCGGCGATCTGGCCGAGGCCGCCGCGCAGCTTTACGCGGCGTTGCACCTCGCAGCGACCGCGTCGCAGCCGCGCATTGCGGTGATCGCTTTACCCGAAACTGGCCTTGGCGCGGCACTCAATGACCGGCTGCGACGTGCCGCGGTGTGACGCTCAGGGTTTAGGCGCTGGCGGAGCCTGCGGGACTGCAGGTGCCGAACCTGCTTCGTCAGCTTCCGCGTCGCTTTTGGTTACGCCGTGTTCGCAGATCAACTGACCCGAACCGATCGCGCTGACTTTGCAGCGGGCGCGGCCCTTGACAGTAACAGTACCCGATCCGAGGATCGTCGCATCAACCTCGCCGTCCGATGAAAACGTTGCCCCGCCCGATCCCAGCACGCTGACTTTCGCGCTGTCCGCAGTGACCGCGCCAAGTTCGGCCGAGCCGCTACCGAGAATGGTCAGATCAAGTTTGCCGACTTTGCCGGCGGCGCGAAAGCTGCCCGATCCGGGCAAGGTTACTTCAAGCCGGTCACCCGAAACGCTTTGCGTATCAATTTGGCCCGAGCCAAGCACTGTCACTTTCGCACCGGGGGCCAAAGCCGGGGTGCTGATCTTGCCCGATCCGCCCATAGTAACTTCCCGGGGGGCGGGCATGGTGACGTGCACCACCGCCAATTTACTGTCTCTCGAGAATATCTTGCCTTCGCGCATGATCCCCAGCGTTCCGCCTTTCAGCGTGAAGCGCAGCTGCTCGACTGCGGCGGGATCACCATCGACGGTGATCGCCAATTTGTCGCCCTGGGTCATTTGCACTTCGTCAGGCCCGAACATCACCAGTTCGTTCGGCGCTGCGCCGCTCAGATCGAGGTCGGCCAATTTCTTGCCGTGCTCGCCGTTAATCGAAACCTTCGAGCCATCGCAGCCCGCCGCACCGGCCGCCATTGCGACCGCCAGAATCGGGGCGAGCCTGTTGAGGAATTGGCCAAATTTCATCGCGTGCCTCTGTCATTGTGTATTAATGACATAATACAGCAACGCGGCTGATGCAAGGGGGCGTAGGCACCGAAGCCATAAAAAAGGGCCGCCCTAGCGGACGGCCCTTTCAAATTCTTGGATTGACCGTTCAGACGGTCACGGCAGCTTCTGCGTAATACTTGGGTGCATGCTCGTTGAGGATCGC
>JAYTIS010000162.1:0-4988 GCA_043731725.1 Novosphingobium sp. | reverse complement strand
CGCGGCCAGCGGATCGAGTTCATCGACCAGCGTCATCGCCGCCTGTTTGTGCGGCATGGTCACGTTGCACCCGCGCCAATCAGGATCGCTGCGGCGCGCGACGAAATAATCGGCCAGACCCTCGGCGGTGACATGGCAAACACGGTAATCGGCAGCGATGCCCAACTTCCCCAACCAGAACTTGTGGATCCCGGGCGATTTCGATTGCGCGATCGGATCGCCAATAACTTCGGCGTAAATCATCGCGCCAGCGCCCCGTGCTCGCGCAAGGCCGCCAGCACCGCCAACAAGGGCATCCCCAGCACGGTGAAGTGACTGCCCTCGATCTGTTCGAACAGCTGCACCCCCAACGCTTCAATCCGGAACACCCCGACGCAGCCGGCGACCGCTGGCCATTCGGCGGCAAGGTATGCGGCAATAAAATCGTCCGACAAGGTTCGTACCTTTAGCGACGCCACTTCGCCGTGCCGCCATTCCACCTGGCCGCCACACACCAAAGCGGCGGCGCTGTGGAGCTGCATCGTCTGACCTGAGAAGGCGCTCAAATGCTTCGCCGCTTCATCGCGGTTGGCGGGTTTATCAAACCGCCGTTCGCCAACCTCGATCAGCGAATCGCTGCCCAGCACCAGCGATCGGGGTCGCTCCGCGCTGACCGCCAGCGCCTTGGCCTCGGCCAGCGCCAAAGCGACTGCACCAGCGCTCGCCCCGGCCAGCGTGGCTTCGAGTTTGCGTTCGTCGATCTGTGCCGGAACCGCCTCAAAAGCCACCCCCGCTGCCTCGAGCATGGCGCGGCGCGACGCGCTGTGCGAGGCGAGGACCAATGTCACCCCGCGCTGGCCCCGCTGGCGGCATCCACCCGCGCAGCAAGGAGTTCGTTGTAGAGGTTGATGATCGCGGCTGCCGCCTCCTCGATCGAACGCCGGGTAACATCGATTACCGGCCAGCCATTGTCAGCAAACATTCGCCGGGCATATTGCACTTCGCGCGCCACCCGCTCGTCATCGACATAAGCCGTTTCCGGCGCCTGACCCAGCGACAACAGCCGGTTGCGGCGGACCTGAACCAGCCGCTCGGGTGCGGTGGTCAGCCCAACCACCAGCGGATGCTTGAGCCCGAACAACAGGCCGGGCGGAGGGCTTTCAACCACAATTGGGATATTGGCGACCTTGTAGCCGCGATTGGCCAGATAAATGCTGGTCGGAGTCTTCGAGCTGCGCGAAACCCCGGCCAGCACAATGTCAGCCTCTTCCCAATTTTCCCAGCCAACCCCGTCGTCGTGTGCGATCGTATAATGAATCGCATCGACCCGGGCAAAATAGGCTGCATCCATCGCGTGCTGGCGGCCCGGGCGCGCTTTGGGATGCTGGCCGAGCGCCGCCTCAAGCGCATCGACCGCAGCATCGAGCACCGGCACCACCGGCAAGCCAAGCGTGCGGCAGTGCTCTTCCAAGCGCACCCGCGTGTCGGCGTTGACCAAAGTGTAGAACACCAGCCCTGGATTGGCCGCTATCTCACCCATGATCCGGTCGAGGTGCTGCTGCGAGCGGACCATCGGCCAGAAGTGCCGCACCACATCCGCGCCTTCGAACTGCGCAAGCGCGGCCTTGGCCAGCATCTCGAGCGTTTCGCCGGTCGAGTCGGAGAGCAAGTGAAGGTGGAGGCGCGACATGCGGTTCAGCGGGCCAGCGGGCTGTGGATGATTGCCGGCATAAACCACGGGAGGAGAGGGCTTACAAGTTCGGCATGGAATTTTGCACCCACTACCGGCTCGCCGATCGGGAGCTTGTGGACAGGTGGATAGACCTACCCACAGGCTGGGGATAGCGGGCAAAAGCGATGCTTGACGCCGGTCCTGCACGATTCGGATCACCGCAGGGTCTGTTCACGCCGGGAGAATTCCGGCATGCGCGCTCAACCCCTGATGTCCACAGGGCCAACTACAACAAAATCCTTTTAAGACTCTAATTTGATTTGAATTGGAATAGCTTCGATGCCCGGTTTACTGCTCGATACATTGCGCGGTGCCAACGTCCGCTCCCGGCCAGCGTGGCTGATGCGGCAGGCCGGTCGGTACCTGCCCGAATACCGCGCGTTGCGTGCTGAAAAGGGCGGATTCCTACCTCTTGTTTACGATAGTGCGGCGGCGGCGGAGATTACTCTGCAACCAATCCGGCGCTACGGCCTCGACGGGGCGATCCTGTTTTCGGATATCCTGATCGTGCCCTATGCGATGGGCCAGGATCTCGAGTTCTTGGTCGGCGAAGGCCCGCGGCTGTCACCGCGACTGGTTGATGCGACGCTAGATAGCCTCCATTCGGTGCCCGAGCGGCTCAGCCCGATCTACGAGACGGTCAAGCTGGTCAAGGCGGCACTTCCAGCGGACAAGACCATGCTGGGCTTCGCTGGCAGTCCGTGGACCGTGGCGACCTACATGGTGGCCGGCGAAGGCAGCCGCGACCAGTACGATACCCGCGCCATGGCTTACCGCGATCCGCTAGCCTTTCAGACAATTATTGATGCGATCACCGAGGTGACGATCGGATATCTCGGCGGGCAAATTATTGCCGGGGCTGAGGCAGTGCAATTGTTCGACAGCTGGGCCGGTAGCCTGGCCCCGAGCGAATTCGAACGCTGGGTAATTGCGCCCAATGCCAAAATCGTCGCAGCGCTTAAAGCGCGGTTCCCACAGGTCCCGGTGATCGGCTTCCCCAAAGGCGCGGGCGAGAAGTTGCCCGCATATGCGCGCGAAACCGAGGTTGCGGCGCTGGGCCTAGATGAGACGATCGATCCACTGTGGGCAGGGCAGGCCTTGCCGGCGGGCTTGCCGGTGCAGGGCAACCTCGATCCCCTTCTGCTGATCGCCGGCGGGGCCGAGCTGGAGCGGCAGACGCTGCGTATCCTTGATGCCTTTGCTGATCGTCCCCACGTGTTCAACCTGGGTCACGGGATCGGCCAGACCACCCCGCTCGAACATGTTGGCGAGCTGCTGGCAGTGGTGCGCGGGTGGCGGAACTAGCTTATGAGGCGGCAATGGATCAGGTGCTGGCAATGACTTATCTTTGGCTCAAAGCGGGCCATATCATTTTTGTAGTGTTCTGGATGGCCGGGCTGTTCATGTTGCCGCGGTTCTTTATCTATCACCAGGAGTCCGCGCCGGAATCGCCTGAAAATGCGGCCTGGGTTGAGCGTGAAGCGCGGCTGCTGAAGATTATCCTGTGGCCTGCGATGACAGTTGCCTGGATGCTTGGGCTGGCATTGGCCTATAGCACCGGAGCCTATTTGCAGGGCTGGTTCCATGTCAAACTGGCACTGGTTTTCGCCTTATCAGCCTATCATGTGTGGCTGGCCGGTTATCACAAGTCGCTGGCAAGTGGGGAACGCAGACTTAGCGGGAGGCAGCTGCGACTGCTAAATGAAGTGCCGGGGATTGCGGTAGCACTTATCGTGATTATGGTGGTGTTAAAGCCGTTTTAGGGCGCGATAGGAAGCCAGCCGATGATCTTTTTTTCAATAATTGCTGCCGCCAGCGCTGCCATTGCTCCGTTGGATCCGGTGTCGGAAGCGGATTTGCGCTGTGTTGCGGCATTGGCCGATGCGATAAGCAAAACCACGGATGAAAAACAGATTTCGGTGAATTCCATCGGATTGTTCTATTTTCTCGGCAAGATCGATGGCCGCTATCATGGATTCGATTTAGGAGCGCGGCTCTATCGCTTAATCAGCCAGTCCGATATTTCAGCAAAAATCGACAATGAACTTAATCGCTGCCGAGCGGAGTTGGTAAAGCGCGCGAACGAGATGGGTGCGGCAGCGCAACAATTGGAAAAAGCATCTAAATAGTTTTCCGCAGCGACCGATTAAGGGATACGCGTAGTCAATCCCGCGTTGACGCGCCCGTCCATCAGTCCTATCTGCCTCCTCTGACCGGCAAGGCCAGCGCAGACCTGCGCGGCGCGATCTGCTTTCTCCAAGCCCCATGATCGTCCGGCCATTTCAGACTGCAAATTCACGGAACCCAACACCCCATGCATCTTAAAGAACTCAAGAAGAAAACCTCCGCCGAGCTGGTCGAAATGGCCGAAGAGTTGGGGGTAGAAGGCGCCTCGACGATGCGCCGTCAGGACATCATTTTCGGCATCCTAAAAGAAGTGGCCGAGGATGGTGAGGAAATCATCGGGCAGGGCACGATCGAAGTGCTGACCGACGGCTTCGGCTTTCTGCGCAATGCCGAAGCCAACTATCTGGCCGGGCCCGATGATATTTACGTCTCGCCCAACCAGGTTCGCAAATGGGGCCTGCGTACGGGTGATACCCTGGAAGGCGAGATTCGCGCGCCCAAGGATGGCGAACGCTATTTCGCGATCACCAAGCTGATCAGCGTCAATTTCGACGATCCCGAAGCGGTCCGACACCGGGTCAATTTCGATAATTTAACCCCGCTCTATCCTGATGAGAAGCTCAACCTCGATACGCTTGATCCGACGGTCAAAGACAAGTCGGCGCGGGTGATCGACATCATCTCACCGCAGGGCAAAGGCCAGCGCGCGCTGATCGTGGCGCCGCCGCGCACCGGCAAGACCGTGCTGTTGCAGAACATCGCCAAGGCGATCACCGACAATCACCCCGAGGTGTTCCTGATCGTGCTGCTGGTCGACGAGCGCCCCGAGGAAGTCACCGACATGCAGCGCTCGGTCAAAGGCGAGGTGATCTCCTCAACCTTTGATGAGCCTGCTCAGCGCCATGTGCAAGTTGCTGAAATGGTGATTGAAAAGGCAAAGCGGCTGGTCGAACACAAACGCGATGTGGTGATCCTGCTCGATTCGATCACGCGTCTGGGCCGCGCTTACAACACCGTCGTTCCGTCATCGGGCAAAGTCCTGACCGGCGGGGTCGATGCCAACGCGCTGCAGCGTCCGAAGCGCTTCTTTGGCGCGGCGCGCAATATCGAGGAAGGCGGCAGCCTGTCGATCATCGCCACCGCGCTGATC
>JAYTIS010000161.1:0-12556 GCA_043731725.1 Novosphingobium sp. | reverse complement strand
ACAAAGACCCAGCGCGGATCAAGGCCTTCGTTGATTTCCAGAACGACGTCTGCGCCAAAGATATCCGGCTGGCAGTGCGCGAGGGGTTTCGCTCGATCGAGCACGTCAAGCGCTACACCACCACCGGCATGGCAACCGATCAAGGCAAGACCTCGAACATCAACGGCATGGGCATTGCCTCGGAGGTGATGGGTAAGCTTGCGCCGACGATGGGCCTCACCACCTTCCGCCCGCCCTACACCCCGCAGACCTTCGGAGCGCTGGCCGGGCATCATAAAGGTGCTCTGTTCCAGCCCCTCCGCAAGACCAGCATCGACAGCTGGGCCGACGAAAACGCTGCGGTGTTCGAGAATGTCGCGCAGTGGCGGCGGGCGCGGTACTTCCCCAAACCCGGCGAAGATATGGCGACTGCCACCCGCCGCGAATGCCGCGCCACCCGCGCCTCGGTCGGAATATTCGATGCCTCGACGCTGGGCAAGATTGAGGTGGTTGGGCCGGATGCTGCCGAATTCCTCAACCGCATGTACACCAACCCGTGGAAAGCGCTGGAGCCGGGGCGGTGCCGCTATGGCCTGCTGCTCAAGGAAGACGGCTTCATCATGGATGACGGGGTCAGCGCACGGCTGGCGCCCGATCGCTTTCATTTGACCACCACCACCGGCGGCGCCGCACGCGTGCTTAATATGATGGAGGATTATCTCCAGACTGAGTGGCCCGATCTGCAAGTTTGGCTGACCAGCACCACCGAGCAGTGGGCGGTGATCGCACTGAACGGACCGAATGCCCGCAAGGTGCTGGCCAAGCTGGTCGACGATATCGATCTATCACCTGCGGCGTTTCCACATATGGCAATCCGTGAAGGGCATATCTGCGGCGTTCCCACCCGGCTGTTCCGAGTCAGTTTTACCGGCGAGTTGGGGTTTGAGGTCAACGTCCCGGCTGCGTATGGCCGGGCCTTGTGGGAACGCTTGATGGCGGCCGGCGTGGACTATGGCATCACCCCCTATGGCACCGAGACGATGCACATCCTGCGCGCCGAGAAGGGTTATATCATCGTCGGACAGGATACCGACGGCACGGTGACCCCGTTCGATGCCGGGCTCGACTGGGCGGTGGGTAAGAAAAAGCCCGATTTTGTCGGTAAGCGGTCGCTCGCCCGTCCCGATCTGATCGCAGCGGGGCGCAAGCAGCTGGTCGGGCTGCTGACCGATGACCCTGCCGAGGTACTTGAGGAAGGCGCGCAGATCGTGTTCGATCCGCGCCAGGCAATCCCGATGACGATGGTCGGCCATGTTACTTCGAGCTACTGGAGCGAAACGCTGGGGCGCTCGATTGCGCTGGCCTTGGTCGAAGGCGGCAAACAGCGGATGGGCGAGACGGTCTATGTGCCGATGCCGGGCAAGGTGCATCGGGCGGTGATCAGCGGCATGGTATTCTATGACCCTGAAGGAGGGCGGCTCAATGGCTGAGGCGCTGCCACGGACCGATCCGGTGCCGACCCAGGCGCTCAGCTTGGCGGGCGGCACGCTAGCGCTGGTGACTGCGGCCAAGCGCTATAGCCTGCGCGGGACTGCGGCGAACTTGCAAGCGAGCGTGCCAGTCAAACTGCCGACCAATATTGGCGATGTCAGCGACAGCGGCGAAGGATTGGCCGTCATGCTGGGCCCCGACGAATGGCTGCTGATTGGAGCTGTTGCGGGCGACAGCGCGGGGCAAGCTGTTAGCATTACCGAAACAACCGAACGCCAGATCGGGCTGGCAATCGAAGGCCCCCGTGCAGCGGAACTGCTGATGTCCGGCTGCCCGCTCGACTTGGAATGGATGGCAACTGGCCGCGGCACGTGCACGATCTACGAAACCGTTGAGATCGTAGTGATAAAGCGCGGTGATTCCCGCTTTCACGTCGAAGTATGGCGCAGTTTTGCGCCGTGGTTGTGGGCGGCGCTGGAGAGCGTTACGCTGGCCGGTTAGCGACCCAGCCAAGAGCCTTCAATCGTCCCACTCCAGATGTCCTTCAAGCCACGGATAAGCCGTCAGCACCGGACCAAAGGTCTCCTCGCGCAGCACTTTGCGCGCCAGCGCCGCGATCTCTTTGGGTAAATCACCCAGATCGCCGCGGCGCGACACGACTTGGACGGTGCGGCTAAATTTGGCGTGATCCATCGGCTGCAATCGGAGCTGCGGCAGCAGGTGAATTTGGCCAGCTAAGCACAGCGGCGTTGTGATGCTCCAGCCCAGGCCAGCGGCGACCGCCCCCAGTTGTTGGCGAGTCGAATCGATTTCAGCGAATTTTGCGGGCAGCCATTTCATCCGTGCGAGCTGGCGCTCGATGGTTTGCCCCATGCCCGATTGCAACGAGTAGCGGATAAACGGCAAACTGCCGAACGCCTCCGTCGGATTGACCGAACCGTGATAACTTGACGGCAAAACGATCAGGAAGCGCTCCTTGAAGATCGGGTGATGCTCAAACCCGTGGCCTTGCTCAAGCGTACTGCTGCCAGTGACCAGCAAGTCGATTTTGCGCGCCAGGAATTGCTGATGCTGGTCTTGCGAAATGCCCGATCGAATGGTCCAGCGCATCACCCGTGGGCCGAGTTGCTCAAGCATCGGCGAGGTCAGAAAATTAGCGAGGCTTTCGGATAGTGCGATGGTGATGTGTTCGCGTGCCAGCCGCGAACCATCGCGCAGTTCGCTGACCATATCGGTGGCGCTGGCCAGCAGGCGCGTGGCCATTTCAAACAGCGCCGCGCCGCTAGTGGTCAGCGTAAGCGGACGGAGTGAGCGATCAAACAGGCTGGTGCCAAGTCCGGCCTCAAGCTTAGCAATGATCTGCGAAACGGCTGACTGGGTAACCCCCAGATGCTTGGCGCTCTGCGTCATGCCGCCCAGCTCAGCCGTCAGCATGAACACTTCGAGCGCGTTGAAATCGAATCCGGCTGGCAGCTTCACGCGGCATTACCTTCGCTTAGGCTCGGCGTTGTACTATAACTGCTGCTAATCAAATGCAATCGCGCAGCGAGGTGGCGATTTTACCACGATGTTGCGGCCCGCGCGGCAAAGCGATTGATAAGAAAGCTGCGGAACAGGCCGATTGCAGGATCAGCCAGATCTTCCGCGCCCAGTTTCAAATAATAGCCGAAGCCATCTTCAACCGCTGCATCGAACGGCATCACCAAACGTCCATCGGCCAGCTCGGCCGTAAACATGGCAATATCGGCCAGCGCCACGCCGTCAGCCGTCATCGCATAACTGACCGCCAACAGGGCGGTGTCAAATGACAGGTCGCGGTCCGCATCGAGCGTGATTTGCGACTGCCGGGCATAAATGCGCCACAACAGCCCTCGCGGCTCATCGGCCAGTTTGACATGCAGCAGCTGATTGTCTGCAAGGAACGCCTCCAGCCCTTTCCGAGCATGCTTTGCTGCAGTGCGCGGTGAGCAGACCGGCGCGACGCGCACCATCCACAGCAAATCGGTGACTCGGTCATCGACATGCGGCCGATCGAATACGATCGCCATATCAGTTTCTGCTGTAGGTAGCCCGGTGACATGCGAGCTAGAAATATCGATCTGGATTTCGGGATGTTCGGAATGAAAATCCTGGATCATCGGCATCACGATTTGCTGCAACAGCGATGGCGGAACATGTAACCTAATCGGGCGACTGGCGGCGGCGTTATCGCAGATGTCATTCATCACCTGCTCGATCCGGTTAAACGCCTTGGTGACTTCGGGCAGCAGCGCGGCCCCGGCGGTGGTCAGGGCCAAGCCCGATCCGGTCCGATCAAATAACTTGTGCCGGAGCAATTCCTCAAGGCTGATAATATGCCGACTGACCGCGCTTTGCGAAACGTTGAGCGCTTGCGCACCGACCGTAAAGCTTAGATTTTTCCCCACCGCATCGAACGCACGCAGCGCGTTGAGCGGCAGCCAGCGGCGGTTGATGGGGCGATTGCTTTTAATGACAGGCTCCTAGCCAATTGGTGTTGCGCCGGGACGCGCGGGACTGTGTAATGCCCGTTCGGTTTTTAACATGCAATCATGCCCAAATGCGATTTGGTGACCCTTGCTGCTTGTGCCAGCTAGCAGCAATCTGCGTGGGAGGGGATTTGCCGTGGAACTAAACCACATTTCGGCGTTGCTGCAGCAACGTAAGACGGGCCACGCGCTTCCTCAAGGCTTTTACACCGACGCGCAGGTCGTGGCGTTCGATCTGGCTGCGATCTACGGCGAATCCTGGCTGCTTGCGGGCTTTGAGGCCGAAGTGCGCAAGCCAGGTAGCTACCTTTCGATGATGGTGGGCCAGTGGCCGGTGCTGATCGTGCGCGGCCGCGATGGCCAGTTGCGAGCGTTTCACAACAGCTGCCGCCACCGCGGCTCGCTGCTCTGCGCCGAAGGATCGGGCACCACACCGCGGCTGATTTGCCCGTATCACCGCTGGACGTACGACCTTACCGGCAAGCTGCTCGCGGCGGGGCGGATGCCCGACGATTTCGTCAAGGGCGATCACGGCTTGCTGCCGGTGCACATTGAAACCGTGGCCGGGGCGGTATTTATCTGCCTGTCGGCAACGCCGCCCGATTTCGCGACCTTGCGCGCCAAATTGACCCCGTTGCTGGCGCCGCACCAGCTCGACCACGCCAAGCTGGCTTACCAATCGACGCTGGTCGAATACGCCAACTGGAAGCTGGTGATGGAAAACGCGCGCGAGTGTTATCATTGCGCCACCGGCCACCCCGAACTTTCGCTCAGCTTCCCGGTCAACACCTCGGCCTATTTTGACCGCGGCAAGGAGCACACCGCAGCTTTCGATGCGCGGATGGCCAAAGTCGGCCTGCCGACCGCCGCCGTTGAAGAGGATTGGTGGCAGGCCTCGCGCTTCCCGCTCAACGAAGGGCAGATCGCGATGACGATGGACGGCAAGTTCGACGTCAAGAAGCTGATGTGCGACCTCGCTGGCGGCGATATCGGCTCGATGCGGTGGGCGCTTGAGCCGCACAATTTCTGCCATTCGACCAGCGAATATACCTTCATGTTTAGCGCAATGCCGGTCGGCCCGACGGAAACACATGTCTATTCCAAATGGCTGGTGCATGAGGATGCGGTGGAAGGCGTCGACTATCATGTCGACGAGCTGATCGAGCTGTGGACCAAGACCAACCTGCAAGACAAAGCGTTGGCGGAGAACAACCAGGCCGGGGTGAATTCGCCGGGGTATATCGCCGGGCCTTATTCCCCCGATGCCGAGCCGCTCACGTTGGGGTTTGTCGACTGGTATTGCAAAAAGGCGCAGAGCTACCTTGATCGTCGCTTGAATGGTTGACCCGGCAATGTCTTTCCGTCCCGAAACAGCAGCTGTGCGCGCTGGGTATGATCCGCGCGACGGCGCCAATGCGGCCAAGCCGCCGATCTACATGACTTCGACCTTTGCTTATGCCTCGGCGCAGCAGGCCAAGGACATCCATGAGGCCTATTTCGACGGCACCGGTCCTGAGGTGGGCGGCGCGGGGCACATCTATGCGCGGTTGGGCCATCCCAATCTGGATATGGTCGAAACCCGACTGGCCACTTTGGACGGGGCCGAGGCGGCCGCAGTGTTCAACAGCGGGATGGCCACCAGTACCGCGATTGCGCTGGCGCATGTTCGCCCGGGCGACAGCGTGGTCCACAGCCGGCCGATCTATGGCGGCACCGATGGGCTTTACAACAATCTGCTGCTGCAACTTGGCGTAAACACCTTCGATTTCACCGATGGCTGCGACGAAGGCAATATCATGGCAGCGGTCAGCGCCGCCTGCGCCGCCGGTCCGCTCAAGCTGATCGTGATCGAAACGCCCGCCAATCCCACCGCTGCGCTGGTCGATATCGCGATGGTGGTACGGATCGCAGCGGCGATTGAACCGCGCCCGCTGGTGGTGGTCGATAACACGCTGCTGGGTCCGCTGATGCAGCGCCCGATCGGCATGGGGGTTGACCTGTGCCTGACCGCGCTGACGAAATATTGCGGCGGGCACAGCGATCTGCTGGCGGGCGGGGTATCGGGGCGCAAAGAGCTGATCGACCAGCTACGCCTGCTCAGGACCACGCTGGGCAGTCATCTTGATCCTTACACCTGCTGGCTGCTGCTACGTTCGATAGAATCGGTGCACGTGCGGGTTGAGCGGGCGATGAACAATGCCCTCAAAATTGCGGAATTTTTGCGCGATCATTCCAAGGTGGCGAGCGTTACTTATCTGGGGTTTGTGGCTGCAGGCACGCCGCAGCGCGCGGTCTATGACCGGCAATGCAAAGCGGCGGGATCGACCTTCTCGTTCCAGATCAAAGGCGGCGAGGCTGAGGCCTTCCGGTTGCTCGACCGGCTCAAGCTGTTGCGCTTTGCGGTAAGTCTGGGCGGCTCGGAAACGTTGATCACGCATCCGGCCACTACTACTCATTATGCCGTGCCCAAGGCCCAGCGCGATGTCGTCGGGATCAATGACGCCACGCTGCGGCTGTCGGTCGGGATAGAGCATGTTGATGACCTGATCGATGACCTGCGCCAAGCGCTGGAGGCGGTGTGATGACGATCGACAAATACGCCGTGAATGGCAAGATCCTGCCCCCGGCCGAACACTTCGACGTGGTCGTGGTCGGGGCGGGAAGTGCTGGTACGACGGCCGCCATCGCGGCGGCGCAGGCGGGGAAAAGCGTGCTTCTGGTCGATGAGAACCCGGTCTCGGGCGCGGCGATGGGCAACGATACGCCGCTGTTCTTCGGTGGGCGGATGACCGCCGCGACCCAGAACAGTGCGCGCATGCTCGAACAAGTATTTTCCAGCAACGCCGCGCTTGAGTCCGCGTTTGAAGCTGGGATCGACGTTCGGCTTGGAACAGCAGCCTGGGGGCTCTATCGCAACGGTCCGGCGATCGCGGCGCTGCCCGAGGCGATGCTGGGGCTGGTAGATCACGAGCGCAGCTGGATGGTCGGTTTTGGCCAGCTGGTGCTGGCCACGGGCGCGCGCGATCTGGTGCTTGGTTTTGCCGGATGGGACCAACCTGGAGTGATGGGTGCGCAGGCCTTCGAGGCGCTGCTAACCCGCTATGACGCGCTGGCGAGCCGCCGCGTGCTGATTCTTGGAACCGGACAACTTGCCCTTGAAACCGCGCTGAACGCGGCGATGCACGGGATCGAAGTTGCTGCGCTAGCTGAAGTTCTGGACACAGTCCAAGGACCAGCGGAGCTAGTCGAACAAGTGCGCGCGGCGGGCATCGCCATTCACGTTGGCCATACCGTGTCCGCCACGCGGCGCGGGATTGACGGGGTCGAGGGCGCCACCTTGGTCGCGCTCTCTGATGGTGTGCAGACCGCGATTGATTGCGACACGGTCTGCTTAGCGATCGGCCAAGTGCCGGCCATCGAACTGCTCGCTGCGAGCAGCGCGAGGCCCGATGAAACCATATCGCTAGTGGGCGACTGCGCAGGGCCCGCGCCCAGCATGGCCTATGTCCAGGCGTGGGCGCGAGCGCTGGGCCAACATGCCCCCAGTGATACAATTGTCTGCCAATGCGAGGAAGTAACGCGCGCCGATCTATTGGGCGTACAACCGCCGCGGTATCTCGAGCGGTCGGTGCCGATGGTAGCACGTTCGCTGGAAACGCTGGCGGCCGATGGCCCGGCGCACCCTGACCAGATCAAGCGCCTCACCCGCGCTGGGATGGGCACCTGCCAAGGGCGGCGCTGCCGCGAACAGGTTGCCTGCCTGCTGGCTGATGCCACGAACATATCGGTCGAGCAGGTGCCCACCGCCAGTTACCGCGCCCCGGTCCGTCCGATCCCGCTGGCACTCCTGGCCGATTGGGACGAGGGCGAGGCGATGATCGCGGGCTGGGATGTCTGGTTCGGCATCCCCACCCAGTGGACCCCATATGCGATCGTCGGCACGCCTGAAGAAGCCGAGCACGTCTCGATCGTGGGCGGCTACTCGCATGTCTGACGATTGCCCGAAGTCAGCCTCGGTGATCGTCATCGGCGGTGGAGTAACCGGGCTGAGCGCGGCCTGGTGGTTGGCGCGCGATGGCATCGACGTGGTCGTGATTGACAAGGGCATTGTCGGCTGGGAGGCTTCGGGGCGCAACGGCGGCGGCTGTTCGCACTACCAAAGCCCGCTGTTCGCCGAGGAACAGCGGCTCTGGCCAATGATGGATCAATTGCTGGGCTATCCCACCGAGCACCGGCCCGAACGCATCATTATCCAGCGCGAGCAGCACGCGCTCGATCATTATCGCCACGTCGGGGCGATGTGCCGCTCGATGGGGTATCAGGTTGACGATCTCGATAGCCAGCAGGCGCAGGAACTGGTGCCGCTCACCGATGAAACGTGCCTCGGGGGAATCCATCTGCGGTTCGGCGGCCACGCCAATCCGCAGCGCACGGTTCAGGCCTTTGCGTGGGCACTGCAGGATCTGCGCGGAAGGATCATGCAGCACAACCCGGTGCTGTCGATCGAGGTCACGGGCGGTAAGGCGGTTGCGGTGATCACCGCCAAAGGCCGGATCGAGTGCGCCGCGCTGGTGGTCGCCGCCGGGCCGCAAGCGGGGATGTTGCTCGAACCGCTGGGCGTCAACTTCCCGGTTACCTCGGCGCGCGCCGAAATGATCGTAACCGAGCCGGCGCCGATGATGAAAATTGGCGGGGTCGATGGCAACGGGCTCTATGGTCGCCAGACCTTGCGTGGAAATCTGGCTTTCGGCGGCGGCCCGCACGAATGGATTGCAATGGCCCCGGACGGACCAGCAGCGCGGCCCGGCTCGCCGTTGATCCGCAACCTGGCGCGGCGGGTGGCCGAAATGTTCCCCAAGGCGGCGCACCTTAACGTAATCCGGTCGTGGGCCGGGGTGATCGAGAACAGCCCTGATGGCCGCCCGATCCTCGATCGCCTGACCGATCCGGACAATGTGACTGTAGCGTCGATGTCGGGGGTGGGCTTTGGCCTGTCGCCTGCGTCAGGCCGCGCGATGCGCGATCTGGTGGTCGATGGGGTGTGCTCGTTCACCGACATTGCCAAGTTGGGGCTGGTGCGATTTGCCGAGCTGCCAGCGGACTGGCGCGAGCAGCGCGGCTGGGCGGCATGAGCCATTATTCGGCGCTGGCGCTGCTGCGCGGGGCGCTGACCGGGCAGCGCCACTGGGACCGGGCGTGGCGCGATCCCGAACCAAAAGCTTCGTACGATGTGATCGTGATTGGCGGCGGCGGGCACGGGCTCGCGACCGCTTATTACCTCGCCAAGGTCCACGGGCTGCGCAATGTCGCGGTGCTGGAAAAAAGTTGGATCGGCGGCGGCAACACGGGGCGCAATACCACGATTGTGCGCTCCAACTATCGCCAGCCAGAGCTGCACAATTTCTTCGAGTTCGGGTTGAAGATGTGGGAATCGCTGAGCAACGAGCTTAACTACAACGTCATGTTCTCGCCGCGCGGCGCGCTGCTGCTGGGCCATTCGGACGCTGACATGGTGCGCCTGGCGCAGCTGGGCGATGCGCATCGCCACGATGGGATCGACGCCGATCTGCTGAGCCGCGATCAGGTGGCGAAGTTCGAACCCTCGCTCGATATGTCGAACAGCGCCCGGTTCCCGATCTGCGGCGCCTTGCTCCAGCGGCGCGGCGGAACCGCGCGACACGATGCGGTTGCCTGGGGCTATGCCCGCGCGGCCGATGCGCTGGGGGTCGATATAATCCAGAACTGCGAAGTGACCGGCTTCGAGATAACCAGCGGCACCGTAACCGGGGTCGAAACAACGCGCGGCAAGATTGGTGCTGGCCGGGTCGGCATTTGCGTGGCGGGCAACAGCGGCCATGTAGCTGGACTAGCCGGGATCAAACTCCCGCTCGAGGCACAAACCCTGCAAGCATTCGTCTCCGAGCCGGTCAAGCCGATGGTCGGCACGGTGATCATGTCGAGCACGCTGCACTGCTATATCAGCCAGTCGGACAAGGGCGGGATCGTGCTCGGCGGCGATCCTGACCGTTTCCCCAGCTACGCGCAGCGCGGACTGCCGCCGCAGATCGAAAAGGCCGCAGCAGAGGCGATTGCGCTGGTCCCGGCGCTGTCGCGACTGCGCATGGTGCGAAGCTGGGCAGGGGTGACCGACATGAGTTTTGACGGCGCGCCCATTATCTCGCCGCTGCCGCTTGGTGGCCTCTACCTCAATGGCGGGTGGTGTTACGGCGGGTTTAAGGCGACGCCCGTATCGGGCTGGATGTATGCACATTTGCTCGCCACCGGGGCCAGCCACGCGCTGACTAAGCCATTCGCGTTTGACCGCTTTGCGCGCGGCGCCACTATCGACGAGACGGGCTCAGGCCCGCAACCAACGAGCCGCTGATGCTGCTCATCTCCTGCCCCCATTGCGGCCCGCGCGCGCAGAGCGAGTTTACCTATGAGCGCACGCTCGATGCCATTGTTCCGCTCGAAGCTGCGCCCGAGCTCGCCATGCAGGTGCTGTTCGAACGCTCCAATCCGCGCGGGATCGATGACGAGCTGTGGCGCCACAGCCATGGCTGCCGCCAGTTTATGACACTGCGGCGGCACCGGGTTACGCATGAGATCATCGCGGTGACGCCGTGGGGCAGACCATGAGCGGTCACGCCAGGATCAACGGCCCCACCAGGATTGCAGGCGGAGCCGCACCCATACTGCGCTTCAGCTTTGACGGCGCGGTCTATCACGCCCGCCCGGGCGACACGCTGGCCGCAGCCTTGCTGGCCAACGGAGTCAGCCTGATCGCGCGCAGTTTCAAATACCATCGCCCGCGTGGGATCATGGCCGCCGGGATTGAAGAACCAAACGCGCTGGTCACCGTCGGCGAGGGGGGGCTGGCCACACCTAACACCCGCGCGACGGATGTGTTCGTTTACGATGGCTTGGTGGCAAAGAGCCAGAACCGCTGGCCGAGCTTGCGCTTCGATCTGGGCACCATACTCGGCTTGGGCGCGCCCATATTTGCCTCGGGATTTTACTATAAAACCTTCTTCGGTCCGCCGCGGCTGTGGATGTTTTACGAGAAGTTCATCCGCCGCGCCGCTGGGCTGGGCAAAGCGCCTACACTCGCCGATCCCGACCGCTATCAGCACCGCGGCGCATTCTGCGATTGCCTGATCGTCGGCAGCGGCCCGGCCGGTCTGGCCGCAGCACAAGCGGCGGCGGCGGCGGGCGAGAAGGTGCTGCTGGTCGAACAGGACACCGCGCTTGGGGGCAGTTTTCTGCGCGATCCCGGCGCTGACAGCGGCTTGATCACGGCGGCCAGACTGGCGGTCGAGGCGGCGGGCGGACGCGTGCTCAAGCGGACTACCGCATCGGGGGTGTGGGACCATGGGCTGGTCACCTGTATCGAGCATCTGGCCGAGCCGGGGCAATCGCACGATTTGGCGCAACGCTTGTGGCACGTGCGGGCTAAGCGGATCGTGCTCGCCACCGGCGCGATCGAGCGGCCGCTGACTTTCGCGCACAATGATCGCCCCGGGGTGATGCTGAGCCAGGCGGTGCGCAGCTATGTCCGGCGTTTCGGCGTTCTGCCCGGGCAGCGGGCCGTGATCGTGACCAACAACGACGATGCCTATGCCACCGCGCAGGCTCTCAGCGATGCGGGCGGACAAGTCGCGGTGATCCTCGATCTGCGCGCTGCCGCGAGCGGCGCGGTGATCGAAGCCGCCCGCCAGCGCTTCACGGTGCTGACCGGCGCGCAGGATATCACGACCTTCGGCGGGCGGCACGGGGTGACCTCAATTGCTGCAAGCAGCGGCGGCCAGCAATACCGTTTCGCTACCGACCTGGTGGCCATGTCGGGCGGCTTCACCCCGGTGGTGCATCTTCACAGCCAGGGCGCGGGCAAGCTTGAATGGCGTGATGACATCCAGGCGTTTGTGCCAGGTGCAACTTTGCAGAACATGATCAGTGTCGGCTCAGCGGCCGGCGAAGTATTTCCGGTCAGCCAGGAGGCGGCGGCGCTGACCAAGCCTAAGCTGAGCTTTATCGACTTCCAGAATGACGTGACCGCCGCCGATATCGATCTGGCCTGGCAAGAGGGCTATCGCTCGGTCGAGCACCTCAAGCGCTATACCACGCTGGGTATGGCGACCGATCAGGGCAAAACCAGCAACATGGCAGCCTTGGCGCGGCTGGCGGGTGCGGCGGGCGTCGCCATTCCGCAAGCTGGGCTGACTACCTTTCGCCCGCCGTACGTGCCGCTGACGCTGGGGGCGCTGGCTGGACCTGACGGCGGCGGGCATGCCGCGCCGACCCGGCGGCTGGCGCTGTTCGAGCAGCATCAGCGGCTTGGTCCGATCTGGCAGCCGCTCGGCTATTGGCACCGTCCGCGCGCCTATCCGGTCGCTGGCGAGACATTGGTGCAGGCCGCGCTGCGCGAAGCGCGCGCAGTGCGCAACGCGGTGGGGATTGTCGATGTCTCCACGCTGGCCAAATTTGCGGTGACCGGACCGGACGCTGCGGCTCTCCTCGAAGTGGTCTGCGCAACCAACGTCACCAAGCTGGCGGTCGGGCGCGGGCGCTACACTTTCATG
>JAYTIS010000160.1:0-1790 GCA_043731725.1 Novosphingobium sp. | reverse complement strand
TGGCTGGCGCTGTTTGCCTTCCTTGAGGCGAGTGTGTTTCCGGTGCCGCCGCACCCGTTGCTGGGGCTGATGTGCCTGGCCCAACCGCAGAAGGCGCTGCGTTACGCTGCGATCGCGACGATCGCTTCGGTGGCGGGCGGGTTGCTGGGCTACGAAGTCGGTCACCTGCTGTTCGACAGCGTCGGCCAGAACCTCATCGACTTTCTCGGCCTGTCGAAATCCTTCCCCGAAGCGGTCTGTTTGCTGCGCGGGCAGGCGGGATTCCTGATCATCGTCGCCAAGGGCGCGACGCCGATCCCCTACAAGCTGATCACGATCACGGCCGGCTTCATCGGCATGCCGCTGGGAATGTTCCTGGCGGCCAGCCTGATTTCGCGCTCGATCAGCTTCATGATCGTGGGCGTGCTGTTCCGCCTGTTCGGCGCGCCGATCAAGGCGTTCATCGACAAGTACCTGGTGTGGGTGGTCGTGGGTTTCGTGGTGGCGGTAGTGGGCGGCGTGCTGGCGGTGACCATGCTCGGCCACGGCGGGAAAACGGCTTCAAACTGCCAGCCGACTGGCCTTGCGCGTCCAGCGAGCCAGCCCGTCTGAGCAGATCCTAGCTTTGCGGTGAAAGAGTCCGCTGCACCTTCCAGCCGTTCTTCCAGATTGCAGCAATGTGCGTGGATTGGGCGATGTCGTGCAAAGGATCGCCCTCTACAAGCAGCAGATCTGCGCGTTTGCCTCTTGAGATTCGGCCGCGATCATTGGCGCCGAAAAATTTGGCTGGCGCTGAGGTGGCAGCAGCCAGCGCCTCTGCCGGCGTCAACCCTGCAAGCACCAGCATGGCGAGCTCGACGTGCAGCGACAGGCCGAACGCAGTGGTTGGATTGGGGGAATCGGTCCCTGCAAGAATGATTATGCCCGCCTTGTGCGCGCGCCGCACGTTCTCGAGTGCGGTGTCGAATTGCGCCGGCGCAGGGTGAGGCAGCGTCATGCTCAAAATAGTCTTTTGCGTGGGCGAAAGCAGGGGTGCGATCCAGGGCTGGGCGGCCATGAGCTTGCCGGCCGTACCGCCGCCAATGCCGTTGTAAATTGCAAGGGTGCCGATCTGGCGGACATGGCGGTCGCGCATGGCCTTGAAAAATGTGTCGTCGCCCGCATCGTCGCAAAGCGCATGCGCCAGCGCATCGGCGCCTTCGGCCACAACTTGGCGCGCCGCCGCAAGCTGCTGAACATGCACGATCACAAGCTTGCCGCTGGCTTTGGCGGCAGCCATGACTTGCGCCAGCCTGAAGGGCGAAAAAGCGGAGAGAAACGGCGCATTGCCCGGCCGACCGCCATCATCCTCGATGACCTTTATGTAGTCCGATCCTTCCGCCAGGCGCGCTTTCATGAACGCTGTCACATCTTGATCCGGGCCAAGTGTGGGTGGCTGCGGAACGTCTGCCGGGAGATCCTTGAACAGTTCTGTTGGATGCCCGCCGGGCGGCGTGGCGCCAAAGCCAGCCGACCATACATCGGCTTGCGCAACGCGACCAAGGTCGGTGCGCTGGGCCTTCCGCGCCTTGGCTGCTGCTCGATCGGCAAAGCCATACATGTCGAATTCGCTGGTGACACCGAACCTGAGCGCATCGGCGGCGCCCCCGGGAATATCATGGATATGCGCGTCGATCAGCCCTGGCAGCAGCGTCATCCCCGAGCCATCGATCTGCTCGACCCCAAAGGGCGGCTTGATGCGCTTTGCTATGGCAATGATCAGGCCGCCTCTCACCAGCACGTCGCGCTTTCCGAGCGACCGTAAGCCGTCG
>JAYTIS010000159.1:0-8481 GCA_043731725.1 Novosphingobium sp. | reverse complement strand
GGTCCGATGAATGCGCAAGATGCGGCGTTCGGCCACGCTGCCGGCCTGCGTCCAGTCATCAATTCACTGGGGCAGGCGCGGCTGTGGCAAGCGGCAGGTGGGGGCCTGTGTGATCTGATGGTCGATACCGGGATCAACCGGCTGGGCCTGGCCCTGAGCGATCTGGTCGATCCGGTGATTGCCGGGCTTGCGATAGATACGCTACACTCGCACCTCGCCTGCGCCGAGGAGCAATCGCCGCTTAACGAAGTCCAGCGCCTCCGCTGGGTCGAGGCCTGCCGGCAGGTTCCGCACCGCCGCGCCAGTCTGGCCAACAGCGCCGGGATCATGCTGGGCGCTGCCTATCATGGCACTATGACCCGGCCTGGGCTGGCACTTTACGGCGGCGTGCCGTGCGCCGCGCTGGCGGGACAAATTCGCCAAGTGGCGCAGCCCGAAGTTCAGCTGATCCAACGTCGCCGCCTCCAGCCTGGAGACAGCGTGGGTTACAACGCCTGCTTCACCGCCACCGCGCCGCTCGAAGTCGGGGTGGCGAGCCTGGGCTACACCGATGGATATTTGCGATTTTGGTCTAACCTGGGCTGTTTTCATTCGGGCGAAAATGAACTCCCGGTTGTCGGCAGTGTGTCGATGGACATGACCGTGATCGATCTGACCGCTGCGCCCGATCTGGTCGAAGGTGATTGGGTGGGGATTGATTATGCCCTGCCCGATGCAGCAGCCCGCAGCGGCCTCTCCCAGTATGAACTGCTGACGCTGCTGGGCCGCCGGTTCAGGCGGTGATGCTGTGCAGCATGGATATGTTGCATTGCCGTTGCTGCAAGTGCTAACGTTACGGCGCGGGAACATTCGACGATCAGGATTACGAACATGAGCGAAGCCACCGGTGAGACGGTCATCATCAAAAAGTATGCCAACCGGCGGCTCTATAATACCAAGAGCTCGAGCTACATCACGCTCGATCACCTCTCAAAAATGACCCGCGAAGGCATAGATTTCAAGGTGCTAGATGCCAAGACCGGCGCCGATATCACTCATTCGATCCTGACTCAGATCATCATGGAAGAGGAAAGCACCGGCGGCGAGCAGATGCTTCCGGTGAATTTCTTGCGCCAGCTGATCTCGATGTACGGCAACTCAATGCAAGGCCTGGTGCCGCATTACCTTGAAGCATCGATGGATCATTTCCGGTCAAACCAGAGCAAATTGCGCGAAGCATTTGAAGCCAGCCTTGGGATCAATCCGCTGGCCAAATTGGCGCAGCAGAATCTGGCGATGTTCAAGGCTGCGGCATCGGCTTTCGTGCCGGGGCTGGCCGAGACCAAGATTGCCTCCCAAGCGGGCAGTGGCAAAGACCAGGCAGAAGAACTTGCCGCACTGCGCGCGCAAATGGCCGAGATGCAGACCAAGTTGGACCAGCTGGGTAAGAATTGATCGCCATACGGCTGGTCCGACGGCTTGCCCCCACTGGTCCCAGCGGCTATCGCGCGGCCCATGAAACACGCGCTTTCCGTCACCCGTTCCGCAGACTTCGCCGCCTGGTACCAGGAGGTTATCGCCGAGGCTGAAATGGCCGAGGAATCGGGGGTGCGCGGGTGTATGGTGATCCGGCCGTGGGGTTATGGCATCTGGGAGCGGATCCAGCACCTGATGGACGTGCGGATCAAGGCGGCGGGGGTTGAAAACTGCTATTTCCCGTTGTTCATCCCGCTCAGCTATTTCGCCAAGGAAGCCGAGCATGTCGATGGCTTTGCCAAGGAAATGGCGGTCGTCACTCACCACCGGTTGATCGCTGACGGCAAGGGTGGGCTAATTCCCGATCCAGATGCCAAGCTGGAAGAGCCGCTGATCGTCCGGCCAACCTCCGAAACCGTAATTGGGCAGGCGATGGCGCGGTGGATCCAGTCGTGGCGCGATCTGCCGCTGCTGACCAACCAATGGGCTAATGTGGTGCGTTGGGAAATGCGCACCCGGATGTTCCTGCGCACGTCCGAATTCCTGTGGCAGGAAGGCCATACCGCGCATGCCGACAAGCCGGACGCGATGGCCGAAACCCTGCGCGCGCTCGAAATGTATCGCGCACATGCCGAGGAAGACCTCGCCATTCCGGTGATCGCCGGTGAAAAGCCGGAGAACGAGCGTTTCCCGGGCGCGGCCGCAACCTATTCGATCGAGGCGATGATGCAGGATGGCAAAGCGCTGCAGGCAGGCACCTCGCATTACCTTGGCACGGCTTTCGCCGAGGCGGCCGGGATCCGCTATCAGGACAAGGAGGGCCAGCAGACGCTGTGCCACACCACCAGCTGGGGGGTTTCGACGCGACTGATCGGCGGGGTGATCATGGTTCACGGCGACGATGACGGGCTGCGCGTGCCGCCGCGGATTGCCCCGCACCAGGTGGTGATCCTGCCGATGCTGCGCAACGACGATGGCGACGAGGCCTTGCTAGCGTACTGCGAAGACCTGCGCAAAACGCTCGCCGGGCAAACCGCGCTGGGCGAACCGGTGCGCGTGCTGCTTGATAAGCGCGCTGGCAAAGCCACACAAAAACGCTGGGGCTGGGTCAAGAAGGGCGTGCCGCTAGTGCTCGAGATTGGCGGACGCGATGCCGCTGGCGGCCAGGTTTCGGTGCTGCGCCGCGACCTATTGTACCGCGATGGCGGCAAGGTCAATTTCGCCGCGATGGCCAAGGATGATTTCCTCGCCACTGCTGCGGCTGAACTGGAAAACATTCAAGCCAGCCTGCACGCCGAAGCCACCGCGCGCCGCGATGGACAGATCGAGCGCGGGGTGTCTGACATGGCCGGGCTCGAGCAGTTCTTCGCCGCCAATCAAAAGTATCCCGGCTGGGTTGAGCTGAACTGGTCGCGCCCAACCGGTGCCGCGCTTGAGGCGGTTGCGGCCAAGCTTAAGGCGCTCAAGCTGACCGTGCGCAACACCCCGATGGGCGGCGCAGCGGTATCTGGCACTTGTCCGTTCACGGGCGAGGCTGCGGTTGAAAGGATCTACGTTGCGCGCGCTTACTAAGCTCGCTGCACTGGCGCTGGTTGCCGCATCGCCGTTGCTGGGCCGCAGCAGCGCTGGGCCCGAAGTTAGTCCAGCGCGGCTGCCCGGCGAGGACTGGTTCTTTGGGGTCAGCGCGTTGGCGGCTGACGGCAGCGAAAGTCCGGTTTCGTCCGGCGTTCCGGGCGGCGGCTTTGTCCGTCCGGCGCATTAAGCTAGTGCCACGCAAGCTCGCGCCAATCCCCGGCCTGCCGAGCCGCAAGCAAGTGCTCGAATTTATCGCCAGTAGCGCCGAGCCCGCCGGCAAGCGAGAGATCGCGCGCGCCTTCGGGCTCAAAGGGCAGGAAAAGATCCAACTCAAAGCGATGCTCAAGGACATGGCCGAAGAAGGCCTGATCGACGGCAACCGTACCGCGTTCCACCGCATGGGCGGGGTGCCCAAGGTGACCGTGCTGCGGGTGATCGAGATTGAAGACGGCGAGGCCATCGCGGTGCCCGATAGCTGGACCCCAGATGACGCCGTGCCGCCGCCGCGTATTCGGCTGCGCGCCCTGAAGGGCCGCGACAGCGCGCTGCGTTCGGGTGACCGGGTGCTGGCGCGGACCGAAGAAGCCGGGGCGGGGTGGATTGCGCACCCGATGAAGCGGCTACCCGCCGCCGCCGACCAGGTCATGGGGGTGATCGAGCTGGACGGGAGGGGCAAGGCTTGGCTGGCCCCGGTCGACAAGCGCGAGCGCAATTCGACACCGGTCGCCGATTTGGGCGGGGCGGAGGCTGGGCAACTCGTGCTGGCCGAGCCGGTTGGCCGCAGCTTGCGCTCGGGCGTGAAGGTCACCGCGGTGCTGGGTGATCCGCTCGCGCCGCGCGCGTTCAGCCTGATCGCCATCCACAAGCATGGCATACCCTTCGCTTTCGCGCCCGAGACACTCGATGAAGCCGCTCTGGCGGCCAAATTGCCGCTCCACGCTGAGCGCCGCGAAGACCTGCGGCACCTGCCAATCGTGGCGATCGACCCCAGTGACGCGCGCGACCATGACGATGCGATCTGGGCGGAGAGCGATGGCGCCGGCGGCTTTCGCGCGGTGATCGCGATTGCCGATGTCAGCTATTATGTCCGCCCGGGTTCGTCGCTCGACCGCGATGCCCGCAAGCGTGGCAATTCGGTATATTTTCCCGACCGGGTGGTACCGATGCTACCCGAAGTGCTGAGCGCCGACGTGTGTTCGCTGCGCGCGGGCCAGGACCGCGCGGCGATGGTCTGCCATGTCGAATTCACCGCCGAAGGCAAAGTGACGGCATGGCGCTTCACCCGCGCGGTGGTGCGAATTCACGAGGTTATTGCGTACGAAGAAGCCCAGCGGCGGATCGATGAACAAGCAGGTGAGGTGCAGCTGACCGCACTGTGGGCCGCTTGGCGCGCACTGGCCGCGGCCCGCGCGGCGCGCGATCCGCTGGCGCTCGATTTGCCTGAGCGCCGCGTGATCCTCGACGAGGCGGGCAAGATCCGCGAGATCGCGCTGCGCCAGTCGCTCGATGCGCATCGCGTGGTCGAGGATTTCATGATCACCGCTAACGTCGCTGCGGCCAAGGCCCTCGAAGCCAAGGTGTCGCCGGTGGTGTACCGGATTCACGAACCGCCCAGCCGTGAAAAGCTGGTCGCGCTCAAGGAATACCTTGCCACCTTCGATAAGCAGCTGTCGCTCGGCCAGGTGATCACGCCGGGACTGTTCAACCGGATGTTGAAGGATGTCGGTGACGAGTCTGAAAAGGCGGTGATTATGGAGGCGGTGCTGCGCAGCCAGACCCAGGCGTTCTATGGACCGCGCAATGCCGGGCATTTCGGGTTGGCGCTTGGGTCCTACGCCCATTTCACCTCACCGATCCGGCGATATTCAGATTTGCTGGTCCACCGCGCGCTGGTCGATGGTTACGGGCTGGAGCTGCCAGCCCCCGCGTGCGAATTACCCGCGCACAGCGGACTGTCGGCGCGCGACCGCGAAGACCTGACCCGGGTCTCCGAAGCGATAAGCCAGTCAGAGCGCCGCGCGATGATGGCCGAGCGCGAGACAATTGACCGCTATGTTGCCGCTTGGCTTTCGGCCCGGGTGGGCGAAGTGTTCGATTGCCGCGTAACCGGCGTGCAGCGGTTCGGGCTGTTCGCGACCATCGTCGGGCTGGGCGGAGACGGGCTGGTGCCGGTTTCGATCCTGGGCGATGAGCGGTTCTTCTACGATGAAAAAGCGCAAGTGCTCGAAGGCGAGAGCAGTGGCGTGCGATATGCTCTGGGGCACCGGATGCGCTTAAAACTGGCTGAGGCCAACCCGCTGACCGGCGCGCTTAAGTTCGAGCCCGAAGGTAGCAGCGGTCGGATCGAACCGCGTGGAGGGCAGTCGACAATGCACAAAAAGGGCAAACATTTAGCGGGAAAACGCGGGCGACCGGGCAACATTCGTCATCAGGGCAAGCGCCGCTGATTAGCTCAGCCGTTCAAGATCCTCATCGCTGAGCCCGCCGGGGATGATATAGACCGGGCACGGCAATTGTCCGGCGCTGCCGGCGAAGTGCGAGACCAGCGGACCCGGCCCACCGTTTGCCTCCGCGCCCAAAACCAGTGCGGACACTTCTGGATGCTCGGTTAGATAGTCGCGGATTACCGCCACCCCGTCGCCCTGCCGGACCGAAATCACCGGCGGCACACCGCCATTGCCAAGCAGACTGCCCGCCGCCGAGGTAACCAAAGCCTCAGCACGGGCGCGTGCTTCTTCCTCGATTGTCGCCTGAACCCCGCCAAAGGCCACAAACGGCTGCGGCGGAACCAGTGCCAACAGATGGACCGCACCGCTGGTGCGCGTGGCCCGGCGCGAGGCAAAGCGCAGCGCTAGACCCGCTTCTTCGGACTCGTCCATGATCACCAGGTAAACCCGCATCAATCCGCCCCTTACGACGAGCTATCCGCCACAAACGTATTCGGCGCAAGTATCTTGCCGTTTGTGACGTTTTTGGCCACAGACGGAGGGTCACATGCATCAACGGGGACAACTAACCAGCCATGCCAACCGCAATTAAGATGCCCGCCCTATCTCCGACCATGGAAGAGGGCACGCTGGCCAAGTGGCTAGTCAAGGTCGGTGACAAAGTCTCGTCGGGAGACATTATGGCTGAGATCGAGACCGATAAGGCAACGATGGAATTTGAGGCCGTCGATGAAGGTGTGATCACCGCGATCGAAGTACCCGAAGGGGCCGAAGGGGTGAAAGTGGGCACAGTGATCGCGATGCTTATGGGCGAGGATGAAGTAGCGAGTGCCGCGCCTGCGGCCGACATCGGGGCCAAAATGGAACCTACAGAAGCTGCGAAACCGAAGATTGCTGTGCCGGTCGAAGCGCCGCCAGTGCCAAACATCTCGCCGCCTCCGGCCGAGACAGCCACGGCGACGGACGAGCGCATTATCGCTTCCCCGCTGGCGAAACGAATCGCCGCTGAGCGGGGAATCGATCTGTCAACGGTGCGTGGCAGCGGTCCGAATGGACGGATCGTCAGGGCCGACGTGGAGGGCGGGGAACCGGTCGCAGCGACTACCACTGAGGCTCCAACGACTGCAAGTTCTGCACCCATTTCAACAGTCAGTGACTTTGGCATTCCCTACGAATCCGAAAAACTCAACAATATCCGCAAGACCATCGCGCGCCGCCTAACTGAGGCCAAGCAGACCATTCCGCACATTTATCTTACAGTCGACGTGCGGCTTGATGCGCTGCTCAAATTGCGCAGCGAACTTAACAAGGAACTTGAAGTCGATGGTATAAAGCTTTCAGTCAATGATCTTTTGATCAAGGCGCTGGCTAAGGCCTTGTTGCGGGTGCCGAAGTGCAACGTCTCGTTTGCAGGTGACCAACTGCTTAAATACGCGCGCGCCGATATCTCGGTGGCAGTGGCCGCACCGTCGGGCCTGATTACTCCAATCATTGTCGATGCCGGAACCAAAGGCGTTGCGCAGATCTCGGCCGAAATGAAGGCGCTGGCTGGCAAGGCCAAGGACGGCAAATTGCAGCCGCACGAATATCAAGGCGGGACCGCCAGCCTGTCCAACCTTGGCATGTTCGGGATCAAGCAGTTCGATGCGGTGATCAATCCGCCGCAAGCGATGATCATGGCGGTCGGGGCGGGCGAGCCGCGGCCTTACGTGGTCGATGGCGCGTTGTCGGTTGCCAGCGTGATGTCCGCTACTGGCAGCTTCGATCACCGCGCGATTGATGGGGCTGATGGAGCGCAACTGATGCAGGCGTTCAAAAATCTGATCGAAGCGCCGCTCGGACTTGTCGCTTAAGATGGCGGATACGTACGACCTCATCGTCCTCGGCTCGGGCCCCGGTGGCTATGTTGCCGCGATCAGGGCGGCGCAGCTCGGGCTCAGGGTGGCGATTGTCGAGCGCGAGCTGCTTGGTGGGATTTGCCTTAATTGGGGCTGCATCCCGACCAAGGCGCTGCTGCGCTCGGCCGAGGTGTTCCACCAGATGAAGCACGCCAAGGATTACGGGCTGGTGGCTGAGGGGATCAGCGCCGACCTGGATGCGGTGGTCAAGCGCAGCCGCGGCGTGGCCAAGCAGCTCAATCAGGGGATCGCTCACCTGATGAAGAAGAACAAGATTACGGTGCATATGGGTGAGGGCAAGCTGACCGCGCCGGGAAAACTGGAGGTGATGGGCGACAAGGGCAGCGAAACGCTTAGTGCCAAGCACATTATCATCGCGACTGGCGCACGGGCGCGCGATCTGCCGTTCGCTCCGGCTGATGGCAAGCGGGTGTGGACGTACCGCCATGCCATGACCCCGAGCGAATTGCCGAGCAAGTTGCTGGTGATCGGATCGGGCGCAATCGGGATCGAATTTGCCAGTTTCTACAACGACATGGGCAGCGAAGTTACCGTTGTCGAGATGCTCGATCGGATCGTGCCAGTCGAAGATCGGGACGTGTCAGCGTTCCTCGAAAAGGCGCTGAAAAAGCAGGGCATCGCGATCATGACCGGGGCCGGTGTGGAAAACCTGTCGGTCAGTGCCAGCGGTGTAAGGGCTAAGATCAAAGCCGCAGGCGGGAAAATCGCCGAAAGCGAGTTCAGCCACGTGATCGTCGCGGTCGGGATTGCTCCGAATACTGAAAACATTGGCCTTGAAACGCTGGGTATCAAAGCCGAGCGCGGTGTCATCGCGATTGATGGCATGGGCCGGACCAACGTGCCGGGGGTCTGGTCGATCGGCGATGTCACATCTGGACCGTGGCTGGCGCACAAGGCCAGCCACGAAGGCGTTATCGCCGCCGAAGCCATCGCGCAGGCGCTGGGCAACACCGAAGTGCATCCGCACGCGATCGACAAGCGCAACATTCCCGGTTGCACTTACTGTCACCCGCAAGTGGCCAGCGTTGGCCTGACCGAAGCGGCAGCCAAGGACGCCGGCTACACCCTCAAGGTCGGGACCTTTC
>JAYTIS010000158.1:0-2804 GCA_043731725.1 Novosphingobium sp. | reverse complement strand
GCCGCCATCGCCTCGACCACCGAGATTGGGAACTGCTCGCTATCGGATGAGAGCGCGAACAGGTCAAACTGCCGCAGCACCGGCGCAGGATCGGGCGTGAACCCTGGCAGGTGCACCCGCGCCGCAATTCCTAGTCGCTCGGCTTCGGCCGTGATCGCGGCGCGTTCGTTGCCTTCCCCCACGATCACCAGTTCCCACGGCGGCGGCAGCGCGGCAAAGGTCCGGACCAGCCGCGGCAGGTTCTTGACCGCGCGCAGCCCGGCCAGTGTGCCCAGCCACAGTGCTCCGGGCGGCTTGTCCAGCCCAGCCAGACCCGGCGTCGGCGCGCAGCTGGGCGCAGTCTCCGCATAGTCGCCCAGTGGAATGCCGTTGGGAATGCGCCGAAGCCGACCGGGTGCCACTCGCCATTCCTGTGCAGCAATAGTTTCAAGCACACGCGAAGGCACCACCAGCGCCGCCGCCGTGGTCAGCGTCAGCCGCCGAAACCAATTGCGGATCGGTTTGAGCCCGTGCGCCTCATCCCAATTGAAGCCGTCTTCGTGATGGACCAGCGGCGGCAAGTGCAGCACCCGGCCAAACAGCCAGTGCGCGCCGACTGCGTCCATCGACCCCCAGTTGTAGGTTAAGATCAGATCGAACTCGCGCATGGCGCGCGCGATCCGCCAGCATCGCCGCAGGCCGGGTTTTCCCGCCAACGCAGGAAAATCGGCGGGATAGCTAACTGTCAGTGTTGAATCGACCGCGCTAGCCGCGCCAAGCTCGCCCTCAACGCCCGAGACCACGACATGTTCCACCCCTGGCCCGAACGCGTTCATCAGCTTGGCCGCGCGCAATTCCTTGCCGCCAGGAGAGAAGGTCGAATGCAAATGCAGCAATCGCAGCGGAGCCGAATTGCTCTCGGCACCAGTCATTCAATCCGCGCCAACAACCGGTCAAGCGCAGCTTCCGCGACTGGCTCATCGAGCATCGGGGCGTGGCCGACCCGGGGGACCGTCACCGCCTCTGCTCCAGGCAAGCGCTGCGCGAGCTGGTGGTGCGCGTCAGCAGTCAATACATCGGACAATTCGCCGCGCAGCAGTGTCACCGGCGGACCGTTCAGCGCCAACAGCGCCGGCCACAAGTCGGCTGCTGCCGCGCTGCCCGGCGCACCGAAGGCGTCAGCGATTTTCATATCGTAGTCGAACACGATCCGACCATTCCCGCCCAGCACCATCACCCGTTTGGCCATCGCCAGCCAGTCTGACGGCTGGTAATCGGGAAAGGCCGAGGCTTGCGTTTCCTCGACCGCACGCGCCGCGTGCATCCACGTGGGATAGCTGCGCGCTTGCCCGACATAATCGCGAATGCGGGCGAGCCCGGCCGGAGCGAGTTCGGGCCCGACATCATTGAGCAGCGCCCCGGCGATCCGTTCGGGTGCCCGCGCGGCCAACAGCATAGTCAGTATCCCGCCGAGCGAAGTGCCAATCGCAACGAACCGGCCGATCGATTGATCGGTGAGCAACAGTTCCAAATCATCGGCATATTGCAGCGGGTTGTAGCTGGCTGGGTCTTTGGCATAGGCGCTATCCCCGCGCCCGCGCAGATCCGGGCACAGCACCCGCCATTCGCCCGCCAACCGCTCGGCCAGTTGGGAGAAATCGCGAGCGTTGCGGGTCAATCCGGGCAAACACAGCAGCGGCGGCCGGTCTATCCGGCCTGAATAATCCCGGAAATGAAGCTTCAACCCGTCACCGCTGGTCCACCAGTGATCGACATAGGTCGGCGCGGCGGTGGAACGCGAAGGGGCAAAGGGTGCGGTCATGATGGCGCCAAGTCTATTGCCCGATGCCGCTCCGGGTGCAAGCCGTACCACGTGGATGTCCGTCGGCTTTCCGCAACCCTTTGCAAACTTCCGGTTTACCGCTAGACGCGCGTCGAAGCCCAATAGGGGCACTCGGCTTGAGCGGGATGGGACATTGAGCACACCGCAAATCGTTTCCTACGAACCAGCGACCGGTACCGAAATCTGGCGTAGCAAGTACGGCAATGTTGACGATATCGTCGATCGCGCGCGGCGGGCCTGGCCGGCCTGGGCCGCGCAACCGCTGGCCAACCGGATGGAGCTGATGCGGCGCTTCGCCAACGAGGTCCGCAAGGAAAGCGACAAGCTGGCAACCCTGATCTCGCGCGAGACCGGCAAACCCATGTGGGAAGCCCGGACCGAGGTGGAAAGCGTGGTTGGCAAGGTCGAGATTTCGATTCGCGCCTATGCCGAACGCAGCGCCCAGCGCAAGCTTGACAACGCGATGCAAGGCACCGCCTCGCTGCGCCACAAGCCGCACGGCGTGATGGCTGTGCTGGGGCCTTACAATTTCCCCGCGCACCTGCCCAATGGCCACATTGTGCCGGCCCTGATCGCGGGCAATGCAATTGTATTCAAACCCTCCGAGAAGACCCCGGCGACCGGTGAACTGCTGCTGCAATGCTTTCATCGCGCGGGGATTTCCGCTGCGGTGGTGCAACTGCTGGTCGGCGGGCCCGAAGAAGGCCAGGCATTGGTCGGTCATGACGGGATTGACGGAGTCCTGTTTACAGGTTCAGCGCACACCGGAATTGCAATCAATCGGCGCTTGGCGGCCCGGCCCGACAAGATCCTGGCATTGGAGATGGGCGGCAACAACCCGCTGGTGGTGTGGGACACACCCAAGATCACCGACGCCGCTGCACTGGTTATCCAGTCGGCCTTTACCAGCGCCGGCCAACGCTGCACCGCCGCACGCCGTCTAATTGTCAAATCAAGCATGTACGATGCGCTGATTGCCGAG
>JAYTIS010000157.1:0-14894 GCA_043731725.1 Novosphingobium sp. | reverse complement strand
TCGGACCACCAGATCAGGCTGCCGTCTTTGAGAAAACGGTAGTTGTCGCTCAGATTGATCCAGCTGCCCGGCGCTGCCCGTTCGAAGAACAGCACCTTCGCCTTGCCGGTGGCCGGATCCACCGCCAACAAATCCAGCTGGGTCTGCCTGCGATCTTCGCGCTGGACGTACAGCGTCTTGCTGTCAGGCGACCAGTTGACTCGCGCGAGATAAATGTCCGGGTCCGGCCCGAGATCAACCCGCACGCGGCCCGATCCGTCAGGCTTCATCACATGCAGCGAAACCAGCGAATTCGGCGACCCGGCGACCGGATAGCGCTGCTGGAAAGTCTTGGTGCTCTCCGCCCCAATCGCGGTGCGGGTGACAATCCCGACCGGGGCATCGTCGAACCGTTCGACCGCGATCCGGGTGTCATCGGGGGCCCACCAATAGCCGGTGGTGCGCGCCATTTCTTCTTGCGCGACGAATTCCGCCTCGCCCCAGTGGACGGTGTCAGCGGTCTCGGCGGGACTGACCGGAGCGGCCGCGCCGCCAACCTTGCCGGTCCACAGCCGCTGTTCGCGCACGAACGAGACGTAGGCACCCTTTGGGCTGAGCGCGGGGTTGAGCTCGGCCTCGGTGGTTTGAGTCAGCCGCTCGGTCCGGCCATCGAGGTGGGCGAGAAACAGATCACCATCGAGCGGGACCAACACCGCGCTGCTATCGGCCGCCCAGTCATAGCTGACCACGCCTTTGAGATCGCCGATCCGCTGGCGTTCGCGCTGCATCTTCTCGGCCTCGGACAGCTCCTTGCCCGATCCGAGCGCTTTGGAATCGACCAGCATGCGCCACTTGCCGCTCTTGCGGTCGAACCCCCACAGGTCATAGCGCTCCCGATCATCGGCGCGGGCGCGCAGCACGGTCAGCCAGCGGCCATCGGGCGAAAGCTTGACTCCGCGCGGCACCGCACCGTTCAAACTTGGGCTGGCGAAGACCCGCTCAACGGTCAGCGGGGTTGCCGCAGTCACCGGCTGTTCCCCAGCACTAGCCGGCGCAGCAACAAGGAACGAAGCGGCGATGAACAGGCTGAGCAGGCGCATGGCAAGGTGGTAATCCCCAAAACGAAGAAGGCGCCCCAGCCGAAACCGGGACGCCTTCTTAAGCTTGTTTCAAAGCCTTGCGCTAGTGCGGGCTTACTCGCCCGGACGCGGATCGCGGCGCTCGGCGATACGAGCGCGCTTACCGGTGCGGCCACGCAGGTAATAAAGCTTCGCCCGCCGCACGACGCCCTTGCGGACGACGGTGATGCTGTCGATGTTGGGCGAGTAGATCGGGAACACGCGTTCCACGCCCTCGCCAAAGCTCATCTTGCGCACGGTGAAATTGCTGGAAATGCCCTTGTTCGAACGCGCGATGCACACGCCTTCATAGTTCTGGACACGGCTGCGTTCGCCTTCGATCACCTTCACGCCAACGCGGACGGTGTCACCGGGACGAAACACTGGGATTTCCTTGGCGGCCTTGGCAATTTCCTCGGCCTCAATCTGTTGAATCAGGTTCATTGACCCGGTTCCTTCTTTTCATACCGCGCGCCAGAGGCAGACTGGACCCGAGCGCCATGATGACGCTCCCAAAGATCCGGCCTGCGTAACCGTGTGTCGATCTCGGCCTGTGACTGACGCCACGCCGCGATCTTCGCATGATCCCCCGATCGCAGCACTTCGGGGATCGTGCGCCCGTCCCATTCCTGGGGCCGGGTATAGTGCGGATATTCAAGCAATCCCTGTTCAAAGGATTCCTCGGCCCCGCTGGAAGCCGCGCCCATTACGCCGGGGAGCAGCCGAATGCAAGCATCAAGCAGCATCAGCGCCGCCGGTTCGCCGCCCGACAGGACAATGTCACCGACCGCGACTTCTTCAACATCGCGCCCGGCGAAAATCCGCTCGTCAAATCCTTCAAACCGGCCGCACAGGATCGTGACGCCCGGTCCCACGGAAAGCTCGCGCACCCGTGCCTGCGAAAGCGGCCGGCCGCGCGGGGTCATCGCCAGCACCGGGCAATCGGGATGAGCGCTGCGCGCATGATCTATTGCCGCCGCCAGCACATCTGCCCGCAACACCATCCCCGCCCCGCCGCCAGCTGGAGTGTCATCAACAGTACGATGCTTGTCCGCAGCAAAATCGCGGATCTGCACGGTCTCAAGCGACCATTTCCCCTCCTCACGTGCACGGCCGGCGAGCGAGATGCCAAGCGGCCCGGGGAACATCTCGGGGTAGAGGGTGAGGACGGTGGCAGCGAAGGTCATATCGTCCAGTTCTCGACCTTCAATCCCGGCACATCGGCGAAGTGCTTTTCATTGTCTGTCACCACAATTAGCTTCTGAGAAAGCGCATGTGCGGCAATCAGGCGGTCGTAGCTCGCGCGGCGGAACGGTAAGCTTGCATAGGTTCGAGCAGCTGCGATGTCGAAATCGAGCACCTCGACCTCATCGAGAAAGTCGCTGAGCTGGTCCATCGGTGGCGGCTTGAGATTTATCGAGCCGTACATGACTTCTGCGACAGCGATCGCGGACGTAACCAGTTCACCCTCCAGACATTGCTCAGCCCGGCGGCCCAATGGCTCGCTCTGCGCCATTGTCAGCTTGATGATCGTCGTGCTGTCCAACAAATACTTCATTCTGCCGCGCCCGGGGGCCGGCTCCAATCCAAAGGCCGTTCATCGAACCAGCGGTCGTCCTCGTCGATTGGGCGAAGGCTTGTCGCGCTTCCCCAGACCTTGGCGAGGTTGAACTTACGCTTCGGCGCGTCGGCGCGGCGCAACGTATAATCGCCCCGGCCGTTCGGCACCAATTCCATTTGCATTCCCGCTTCGAGCCCCAGCGCCTTGGGCAGCCGCAGCGCGAGCGAATTACCTGACTTGAACACCTTGGCCCGTAACGGTTTGTTCGCAGCGGACAGCGTCCCGCCAGCCGCGCCCGAGGGATCGAACGTTTGACGCGCTTCGCGAACGCTGTTTTGATCAGCCTTATCCATCGGAACCTCCGTATATACATCGCGTATATACTTCGTAACCGGAGCCGTCAAATGCCCAACCGGCGCGTTGCCTCGATTTCGGTCCTACTCCTCCTCGCCGCGCCCGCCAGCGCCGAGCTTATCGGCACTTGCCAATTTGACCGGGATACGTTGACGTTTTCCGGCACACCGACTGAACAGGCGACCTGCCTGCTGCGTAAGGTTGAGCTGATGGGCAAGAAGTCTGCCCAGCCGCTCCCACCGGTAATTAAGCACTTGATGGAACAGGGCGGCGCGCCCAGTGCGGCGCAGAAGACAGCAGCGATTGCGGCCTTTCCTGAGCCTTACCGCACTTACGCGATCGGTTATCAGGACAAGCCGACGTCCCAGACCGAAGCAGGCGTGCCGCTGCTGTATTTCGTGATCCATGATACCAGCGAGCCGTTCCTCGGCAATGAACGCTTCCCGCACCGGCTCAACGACGATCCCAAGGTCAACAGTTTTGCCTCTTATCTGGCGGATGAGCCGGTGGCGCACATCTTCCTCAACCGGCAGGGGCAGATCTGGGGCGCACACGATTTCAGCGTGCCGTGGCGCGCCACCAAGCTGGAGAGCCGGGTAATCGGCGCACCTGCGCGGGGCCGCTTTGTGCATATCGAGACGGTCCAGCCGCGGCGTTTTCTGCCCGGTGCCAGCAATCGCGGGCAGACCTATGGGCCCAAGCCGGGCTTCACCGCGGCGCAGTACCGCATGCTTGCGGCGCTGTATGTCTATGCCAGCGCGCGGGCCGGACGCTGGTTGATCCCGGCGTTCCATTCAACCGTAGATGACGGGATTCCCGATGCGCATGACGACCCGCAGAATTTCGAACTCGGCAAATTTGCGCGCGAGCTTGAACGGTTTGTGTCAGTCGACAAACCCGGTGCGTAGCGGCACCGCCCAGTCCATCCGGCCATTGGCCTCGGCCCGGGCGGCCGCGGCCCGATGATCGTAGTCGACCGCGACCAGCTCAATTTCGAGCTCCGCGCCGTGGCCTGATAGCACTGCGTAGCGCGCGTCAGTCGTGCCCAGTTCCATTTTGTGGATGTGCGGAAATTCCCAGGCGTAAGCTGGCAGGCCGACCGAGCCGGGGTTGAATACCTGGCGGCCATCCTCAAGCACGACATGGCGCGGCAAGTGCGAATGCCCACAGCCCACCGCATGGGTTCCGCGAGCTCCCAGCATGCCTTCGATCTCGGTTGCATGCGCATCGCGGATCCGATCAGGCTCGACCCGGTGAAGCAGGTAATGCATATCGTCGTCGGGATTGCCGTGGCAAAGATAGATGTCGTCACGCCATTGCAGATCGGCGGGCAAACTACGCAGCCAGGCGAGATGTTCGGCGTCCAGTTCGGAGATGGTTTGGGCGTCTGATCGGCCCATGGCCGCCGGATCGCAGGTCACCAGCTCGCGGTCATGATTACCGGCAATTGTCGGCCAATCATGGCGCAGCAGCCAGTCTGCGGTCTCACGCGGCCACAGCGGGCCGGACAGGATATCGCCAAGATTGAGGAACTGGGTGCAACCGCGCGCCAGTGCATCGGCGTGACACGCTTCGAGCGCGGGCAGGTTGCCGTGGATATCGGAGAAGACCGCGATCATCGGCTCAGTCTAAAACGAATGCCGCGGAGATCACAAGCTTGTCACCCCATTCAGGCACAGCCTCGGCGCGCATCGGGACCATGAAGCGCTTTTTGTCCGCCCGCTCGATTTCGATCACGTCGCCGGCACCGAAGTTTTCGACCGCGACGCAGATGCCGAGCTCTTCACCTTCGGTTGAGACTGCGGGCAGGCCCAACAAGTCGGCGTAATAGTATTCGCCCTCACCCAGCGCGGGCAATGCGGCGCGCGGCACGGTTAGCGCGGTACCGCGCAAGGCTTCGGCTGCGGTGCGATCGGTCACTCCGGCAAACCGGGCGACCGCGCCGCCCTTGCCGTCATCGCGCAACCTTTCGACGGTTAGCTTGCCCTCGTTGAAGGCGCGAAAGGGTTTGAGCCCCGCCACGCCTTCACCGAACAGCTTCAACCGGACCTCGCCCGCCACGCCGTGCGCACCGATAATGGCGGCCAGCGTGACGGGGCGACCGTTGGCCAAGGCTCAGCCCTCGGCCGGGTCTTGCGCGCTTTCGCCGCTGACGGCGTCTGGGCTGTCACCTGCGTCGGCATCGGGCGTGGCGGGATTGCCTTCAACCGACTCGTTGGCAGCCGGGGTCTCAGCCGGAGCTTCCACCGGGGTATCTTCGGCCGGTGCTTCAGCCGGTTCTTCGGCAGGAACTTCATCGGGCTGCTCGACCGCAGGCGTTTCAGCCGGAGCTTCGGCGGGAGTTTCGACTGGAGTGTCTTGGGCGGGAGCCTCAGCGGGCACTTCTGCCGGAACTTCAGCCGGAGCCTCTTCACCAGGTGCTTCGGCTGCTGCCTCGGCAGTAACTTCAGCTGGCTCTTCCGCCGGAGCTTCGACCGGGGCTTCTTCCACAGGCGCTTCCACCGGAGCGTTGGCAGCATCTTCAGCGGCCTGCTTGGCAGCTTCTGCGGCATCCTTGGCGGCTTCTTCTGCAGCCACGGCCTTGCCAGCCTTGTCGATGACGCGGTCCTTGGCCTTCTTGCCCGGCTCAGCCTTGTTAGGATTGTTCGTCGCGGCGCGTTCCTTGATCCCAGCCTTGTCGAGCATACGCGCGACACGGTCAGTCGGCTGCGCGCCCACGCCCAGCCAATACTTGATGCGATCCTCGATCAGGCGAACGCGGTTTTCATCGTCCTTGGCCAGCAGCGGGTTGTAGGTCCCGACCTGTTCGAGGTACTTGCCGTCGCGCGGCGAACGGCTGTTCGAGACAACCACTTTATAGTACGGGCGTTTTTTGGAACCGCCACGCGAAAGTCGAAGAGCTACAGACATTTATATTACCTTTCCAATAGTTCAGTTTAAATCGTAAAGTTCTATTTTTTAAGCAAATCGTTGATGTTGGAAGGGAATGCGCCCCCACCTAGGCCGGGCAGCCCGCCGCCGGCCATACCGCCGCCCATTCCGGGCATGCCGCCGCCGCCAAACATCCCGGCCAAGCCCTTAAGCCCGCCCATTTTCTTGAGCCGCTTCATGGTGGTGGCCATTTCCTGATGCATCTTGAGCAGCTTGTTGACGTCCTGCACTTGCAGCCCGGCGCCCTTGGCGACGCGGATCTTGCGCTTGGCGTTCAGCAGTTCGGGGCGCACGCGCTCTTTAACGGTCATCGAGCTGATCAACGCCTCAAGGTGCACCAGCACCTTGTCGTCCATCCCGCTTGACGCCATCGCCGCCTTGGCTTTTTTCATCCCGGGCAGCATGCCCGCCAGCGCACCGATTCCGCCCATCTTGCGCATGTTGCAGAACTGCGACGCCATGTCGTTCAGGTCGAACTGACCCTTGGCCATCCGCGCCGCCATGCGCTCGGCTTCGTTCTCGTCGATCGCCTGCGCGGCGCGCTCAACGATTGAGACGATGTCGCCCATGCCCAGGATGCGTCCGGCCACGCGGGCTGGATTGAACGCTTCGATCGCATCGAGCTTTTCGCCGGTCCCGGCAAATTTGATCGGCTTGCCCGTCACTGCGCGCATCGACAGCGCCGCGCCGCCGCGGGCATCGCCGTCCATCCGGGTCAAGACGACGCCGGTCAGCGGGACTTGCGCTGTGAACGACTGCGCGACGTTGACCGCGTCCTGCCCGGTCAGTGCATCGACCACCAGCAAGACTTCGCGCGGGGTGGAGATTGCGGCCACCGCCTGCATCTCGTCCATCAACTGGCTATCAACATGCAGCCGCCCGGCGGTATCGAGCAGCAGCACGTCAATCGCCTGCAGCTTGGCCGATTGCAGCGCGCGCATGGCTATCTCGGTCGGTTGCTGGCCGACGATGATCGGCAGCGTCGCCACGCCAACCTGCTCGCCCAGCACTTTCAATTGTTCCTGAGCGGCCGGGCGATTGACGTCGAGCGACGCCATCAGCACCTTTTTGCCCTGCTTTTCTTTCAGCAGCTTGGCCAGCTTGGCGGTGGTGGTGGTCTTGCCCGAGCCTTGCAGCCCGACCATCATGATCACCACCGGCGGCGCGGCGTTGAGATCGAGCTCGGCCGGTTCATCCCCGCCCAGCATTTCGACGATCGCGTCGTTGACGATCTTGACGACCTGCTGGCCCGGCGTGACCGAGCGCAGCACCGATTGGCCGACCGCTTGCTCGGTCACCGCATCGATAAACCGGCGCACGACTGGCAGCGCGACGTCGGCTTCGAGCAGTGCGATCCGCACTTCGCGCATGGCTTCGCGCACGTCCGCCTCGTTAAGCGCGCCGCGCCCCTTGAGCCGGTCAAAGACAGTGCCAAGCCGATCGGACAGCGTGTCAAACATCCGCGTTTTCACTCCATCGCCGCTGTGCAAAATCGCACAACGCGAAAAACGCCGGCGGACGAAACCTCGTCAGCCAGCGTGTAAATCAGATACTCAATCGCCTCGAATGGTGGAGCCTAGCGGGATCGAACCGCTGACCTCCTGCATGCCATGCAGGCGCTCTCCCAGCTGAGCTAAGGCCCCGTGCCATTCGTTTCAGCAGACCTTGTGGGTCCACAAATTCTCACACATCGCGCGAGAGGCCGCCGTCTAGTTGCGGCCTCCCTGCTTGGCAAGCCCATTTCTGGGTATCAAAAATCAGGTTTCGGCGCTGTCTCCGTCGCCATCGACCCCGGCCACGCCCAGATCGTCGTCGCCGCCCAGATCAACGTCGTTGTCAGGCGAATCGCCGTCCTCGTCGATGTCCAGATCGTTTTCGGCCAGATCGGTATCGGCGACTTCCTCAACCTTTTCCTTCTGGATTTGCTCGTACGGGATCGGCTGCTTCGACTTCAGCACTGGATCAGCCTGCCAGAGATAGCCGCATTCGATGCAGGTGATCGGATCATCCTTGCCCAGATCGTAAAAGCGGGTGCCGCATTTCGGGCAGCCGTGCTTGGCACCCCATTCAGCCTTGACCATAAAATTCCTCACATGCGCCGCGCTGTGGTGGGCGGCGGAAAACCGTTAAATACGTATTGGGAGGCAGATGCGCCAGTCCCAGCGCGGGCGCGCCTTGCCATAGGGCGCGCCCGCTGTCAAAAGCCGCGCGCATGTTTCAGGCCGGTGAGGCGTCATTTGTAATACCTCGTCATCCCGGCGCAGGCTGGGACCCAGTCCAAACAAACAAAAGTCGCGTAGCGGCGTTCTTGCTTTAAGGACTGGGTCCCGGCCTGCGCCGGGATGACGTAATCGTTAAATCAAAGAACCCAGCCGAAAGCCCATCCGTGTCTCATCCCGCTCAAGCCCCTCCCCGCCCGCGCCGCTTTCTGCCCGGCGGACCGCTCCGCGGTACGATCCGCGTTCCGGGGGACAAGTCGATCAGCCACCGCTCGATCATGCTCGGCGCGCTGGCGGTGGGCGAGACGCGGGTCTCGGGTCTGCTTGAAGGCGAGGACGTACTCGCCACCGCGGCAGCAATGCGCGCGATGGGGGCCAGCGTCGAACGGGTCGGAGACGGAGAATGGTCAGTCCACGGGGTTGGCGTCGGCGCATTGCTGCAGCCACTGGCGCCGCTCGAGATGGGCAATTCTGGCACTTCGACCCGGCTGCTGATGGGCTTAGTGGCGAGCCACGCGATCATTGCGCAGTTCATTGGCGACGCCAGCCTGTCGGGCCGCCCGATGGGCCGGGTGATCGAACCGCTGAGCCAGATGGGCGCGGCGTTTGAAGCGAGCGAGGGTGGCCGTTTACCCTTAACGCTGCGTGGTGCTTGGCCTGCGGTGCCGATCACTTACCGGCTGCCCGTGGCCAGTGCGCAGGTCAAAAGCGCTATCCTGCTGGCGGGGCTGAACACCGCGGGGATCACCACGGTGATCGAGCCAGTGCCGACCCGCGACCATTCCGAACGGATGCTACGCGGGTTCGGCGCGGACCTCAACGTCGAGATTGACAGCGACGGCGCGCGGGTGATCCGTCTGGTGGGCGAGTCCGAGCTGAAGCCGCAGACCATCGAAGTTCCCGGCGACCCGTCCTCCGCCGCCTTTTTCATCGTTGCCGCATTGATTGTGCCGGGCAGCGAGCTGCTGATCCAGAACGTCGGGCTCAACCCAACCCGCGCCGGGATAGTCACCGTTCTGCGGCAGATGGGCGGGAGCATCGAGGCGCTCAATCCACGCGAGGTTGGCGGCGAGCCGGTGGCTGACCTGTTGGTCAAGCATTCGGCCTTGCGCGGGATCACGGTCGATCCGGCACTGGCTCCAAGTATGATCGACGAATTCCCGGTGCTGTTTGTCGCCGCGGCCATGGCGCAAGGCACCACTGTCACCACCGGGCTCGACGAACTGCGAGTCAAGGAAAGCGATCGGCTATCTGCAATGGCGGCGGCCATGACCGGCGCGGGCGCCATAGTAACCGAACAGGCAGACGGTTTGACTATCTCCGGGACCGGCGGCGACCCGTTACGCGGCAGCGCCAATTCGCGCACCAAGACCCACCTCGATCACCGCATCGCGATGAGCATGGCCGTGGCCGGTCTCGCCAGCCGCGACGGGGTGGAAGTGGATGACACCCGCCCAATCGCAACCAGCTTTCCGATGTTTGAAGCGCTGCTGGATGGGTTAGCGCAGTGATCCAGCCAGCCCCCTCGACCCCGCTCGTCCTGAGCCTGTCGAAGGACCGTCCTTTTTCCGCGCGACCTAGCGCAACAGCAGGACAGTGCTTCGACAAGCTCAGCATGAGCGGATCTGGAGTCTGGGCGGCATTGCCATGATCATCGCGGTCGACGGAACTACCGCCTCGGGCAAGGGCACGATTGCCAAGGCACTTGCCGCGCATTTTGGCTTGCCGCATCTTGATACCGGGCTGCTGTACCGCGCGGTTGGGCGGCAATGTGCGCTAAGTGACGGTAATGCGGACGATCCTGCAGATGCTTTGGCAGCGTGCGATTTTCCCGATCAGTTGCTGGCCGATCCCGAACTGCGCAGCGAAGAGACCGGCGGCCTCGCCAGCCAGGTCTCGGTGCATCCCGAGGTGCGCCGCGCGCTGTTTGAGCGTCAGCGCGCCTTTGCCTTGCAACCCGGCGGCGCGGTGCTCGATGGGCGCGATATCGGCACGGTGATCGCGCCTGAAGCCGAGGTGAAGCTATTCGTGGTCGCCTCAATCCCAGCGCGCGCAGAGCGGCGGTTCAAGGAAATGCAAGCGGCTGGGCGTAAAGTTACGCTGGCCGAAATTGCCGCCGATCTCGAAGCGCGCGACCAGCGCGACCGGACCCGCGCCGAAGCCCCACTTGTCGCTGCGCCGGACGCAGTGTTGCTCGACACCTCCGATTTTTCACGCGACGACGCGATTTTGGCAGCGATCCGGCAGATTGAAGCGCGGCTGAGCTGACCGGCGCCGACCCGCCGATTTTCCTACAGCGCCGGATTGTGGTAAGCCCTACGCCGCCGGCCGATCTATCCGGGTCCTAGCTGGCGCGTTATAACCAAGTGTCACCCTGTTCTGAGCACAGTACTGTTTTAAAACGATAATCTATCAATTTTTAGGGTGACACACTGTCACCTTTGTCACCCAAGTGTAACCCGCCGGCGGGTGTCAAACCCCTTGCTTTCACCGCCCGCTTCGCCTAGGCGCGCGCAGTCCCGAAAGCCTTGGCCTGAACGCTGTGGTTTTCTGCGGACCCTCGTCGCGGCATTCGGTCCGGCGGGGACTATCGGCCCCTTGGCCCGCGTCCGGCAATCCCGCCGCACACGGAGAAAGACCGGCGGAAAAACCGCCCGGCCGGAAACATTGGTAGGATACTGAACTTATGGCCTCAACGGCTAACCCGACCCGCGACGATTTCGCCGCGATGCTTGACGAATCCCTCGGCGGTGCCGCGGATGGCGGCTTTGAAGGCCGCGTCGTCAAAGGCACCATAACCGCAATTGAAAACGACAAGGCGGTGATCGACGTTGGTCTGAAGAGCGAAGGCCGTGTGGCGCTGCGTGAATTCGCAATGCCCGGCCAGCCGCATGGCCTGTCGGTCGGCGACGAAGTCGAGGTCTATGTCGACCGGGTTGAAAACGCTGATGGCGAAGCGATGCTCAGCCGTGACCGCGCCCGCCGCGAAGCCGCCTGGGACAAGCTGGAAAGCGAATTTGGCGAAGGCAAGCGCGTTGACGGCGTGATCTTCGGCCGGGTCAAGGGCGGCTTCACCGTCGATCTTGACGGCGCCGTGGCCTTCCTGCCCGGTTCGCAAGTCGATATCCGCCCGGTCCGCGATGTGCAGCCGCTGATGGATATCCCGCAGCCGTTCCAGATCCTCAAAATGGATCGCCGCCGCGGCAACATCGTGGTTTCGCGCCGCGCCGTGCTCGAAGAAACCCGCGCCGAACAGCGCACCGGTCTGATCTCGGGTCTGGCTGAAGGTCAGATCATCGACGGTGTGGTCAAGAACATCACCGATTATGGCGCGTTCGTTGATTTGGGCGGCATCGACGGCCTGCTCCACGTTACCGACATGAGCTACAAGCGGGTCAACCACCCCAACGAAGTCATCAATATCGGTGACACGGTGAAGGTGCAGATCATTCGCATCAACCAGGAAACCCAGCGCATCTCGCTCGGCATGAAGCAGCTCGAATCGGATCCATGGGAAGGCGTCGTCGCCAAGTACCCGGTCGGCGCGAAGCTGCACGGGGTGGTCACCAACATCACCGAATACGGCGCGTTCGTCGAACTGGAATCGGGGATCGAAGGCCTAGTCCACGTCTCGGAAATGTCGTGGACCAAGAAGAACGTCCACCCCGGCAAGATCGTCAGCACTTCGCAGGAAGTCGACGTTATCGTGCTCGAAGTCGACAGCGAGAAGCGCCGGATCAGCCTGGGCCTCAAGCAGGCTGCGCAAAACCCGTGGGAAGCCTTTGCCGACAAGTATCCGGTTGGCTCGAACGTCGAAGGCGAAGTCAAGAACGCCACCGAGTTCGGCCTGTTCATCGGGCTCGATGGCGATGTCGATGGCATGGTTCACATGTCGGATATCGCCTGGGGCATCTCGGGCGAAGACGCGCTGGCACTGCACCGCAAGGGCGAGCAGGTCTCGGCCATCGTGCTCGACATCGATGTCGAGAAGGAGCGCATTTCGCTGGGCATGAAGCAGCTTGAAAAAGGCGCTCCGGCAGCTGGCGGCGTCGCTGCTTCAACCGGCGGCGGGCTCAAGAAGAATGACGTGGTCACCGTCACCATCCTTGAAGTGCGCGATGGCGGGCTTGAAGTGCAGGCCGGCGATGATGGTGCCACCGGCTTCATCAAGCGCAGCGACCTTGGCCGCGACCGCGACGAGCAGCGTCCTGACCGGTTCCAGGTCGGGCAAAAGCTCGATGCCATGGTCACCGGGTTTGATCGTTCGAAAAAGCCGAACTTCTCAGTCAAGGCGCGTCAGCTCCATGAAGAGAAGGAAGCGGTTGAGCAGTATGGTTCCTCGGACGCCGGCGCTTCGCTGGGCGACATCCTGGGTGCCGCGCTGAAAGCCAAGAAGGACTAAGCCGTCGCGCTAAGCGAACAATTGCAAAGCCCGTCCGGAGCGATCCGGGCGGGCTTTTGCTTTGGGACAAAGCGGGTATGGTGGCGGCAGGAGAGTGTCATGCTGCAAATCCACCAATTCGCCTGCCTGTCCGACAACTACGGCTTTCTGCTGCACGATCCGGAAAGCCAAGAGACCACCTGCATCGACACCCCCGATGCCGAAGCCTATTTGCGCAAGGCCAAGGCTAAGGGGTGGCAGATAACCCAGATCTGGAACACCCATTGGCACCCCGATCATGCCGGCGGCAATGCCGCGATCAAGGCTGCGACCGGCTGCACGGTAACTGGTCCGGCTGAAGTCGCTAAGATTGCACCGCCTGATCGAGTGGTGGCGGCTGGCGATACTGTCTGTTTGGGAGACTTCACCGCACGGGTGATCGACGTTGGCGGGCATACCAACGGCCACATTGCCTACCACTTGCCCGAGGCCGAACTGGCGTTTGTGGGCGATGCGGTGTTCGCGCTGGGCTGCGGGCGGATGTTCGAAGGCCGGCCCGATCAGTTCTGGGCCAGCCTGAACCGCATTAAGGCTTTGCCGGCCGCCACGCTGCTTTATTGCGCGCACGAATATACGGCGTCGAACGCCAAGTTTGCGCTGCATGCCGATCCAGACAATGCCGAACTGCAGGACTACGTGGCGCAAATCACCAAGCTGCGCGCGGCTGGCACCCCAACCGTGCCGACCACGCTGGCGCGCGAGCTTGCCACCAACCCGTTCCTGCGCGCCAACGATCCGGTGCTGGCGGCCCGATGGGGCGGCGGCGATGCAGTGTCGACGTTTGCCGCGCTGAGAGCGGCCAAGGATACCTTCTGAGCGTGGATTGTTTGCCATCCTTCCCCCCTCCTCTTCAGAGGATGGGCCGGGGGCGGTGCAGTTTAAAAGAATCGTTTGCTGAGCGGGAACTGCACTTTGACCGCCACCACCCCCCAGCCCCCTCCTCTGAAGAGGAGGGGGAATTTTAATGCAGGCGCTGATCGTCCGAACGCTGACGCCTGACTTGGCGGGTACTGAACTAGCCGAAGTGGCCGCTCCGGTGCGCGCTCTGGGCGAAGTGCTGGTTCAGGTCCGCGCGGTGTCGCTCAATTTTCCTGACCTGTTAATGACGCGCGGCCTCTACCAACTTAAGCCGCCATTGCCCTTCGTGCTCGGGCTCGAATTTGCCGGTGAAGTCATTGAGGCCGATGCGGACTGTACACTGCGCCCAGGCGACCGGGTCTATGGCGGTAAGCAGACTGGCTGTTTTGCCGAGCAGGTTACCGTGGCCACCTCCGCGCTGCGCCCGATCCCAACGGGGATGGACTTCGCAGCAGCCGCAGCCTTTGGCGCGGCCTACAGCACAGCCTACACCGCACTGGTCGAACTGGGCGGCTTGCAGCCCGGCCAATGGGTGCTGGTCCACGGGGCGAGCGGCGGAGTCGGTCTGGCGGCGTGCGATCTGGCCAAGGCGCTGGGCGCCAAGGTCATCGCGGCGAGTGGCAGTGCGACCAAGCTGGAGGAACTCAAGGCGGCTTGCCATCCGGACGCGGTGTTGCTTGCCTCGGACAAGTTCCGCGAGCAGGTGGCAGAGATCACCGGCGGCGCGCTGTGCGATCTGGTTTATGATCCGGTCGGCGGCGATGTGTTCGATGAAAGCACGCGGTGTGTGGCGTTTGGCGGCAAGCTGCTGGTGGTGGGGTTTGCCGGGGGACGCATCGCCGATGTCTCAACCAACATCCCGTTGATCAAAGGCTTCTCGATTGTCGGTGTGCGGGCGGGGGAATATGCCCGGCGATTTCCAAAGCGAGGCACAGCGATCCGCGATGCGCTGCTGGCTATGGCGTCAGCGGGCACGATCACTCCGCATATTGACCGCGTTCTGCCATTGAGACGCTGGCGCGAAGGGTTCGAAGCCATGGCCGCGCGGCAGGTGATCGGGAAAGTGGTACTGGAACCCTAGCCAACGAAAGAAGGGCGATCCTTTGGACCGCCCCTTCCCCCTCTCCAAACTCTCAAAATTCGTTAAAGCCCGGCAATCGCCGCATCGATCAGCGTCTTGTCAGCCTTAGCGTCATGATTTTCGGCGATCAAAGCGCGCGCGGCCATGGTGGCAGCGTTGGCCGCAGTGGCGCGTACATCAGCCAGCGCAGCGCGCTCGGCCGCGCCGATCTTGTCTTGCGCCATCTTTTCACGACGCGCGATCAGCGCGCTGGTTTGCGTTTCGGCGTGCGCGATGATGGCTTCGGCCTCGTGCCTAGCATGCTCGACCATGGCCGCTGCATCGGCCTCGGCCCCGGCGATCTTGGCGGCAT
>JAYTIS010000156.1:0-2744 GCA_043731725.1 Novosphingobium sp. | reverse complement strand
GTTGAAAGGAGAGCGCTACCTGTCCCCCGACGCCTGAAGGCGGCGCCCTCCGAATGACAAGGCCGGCGTGGAAGCATCAGTGCTTCCGCGCCGGTTTTCTGTGCTACCTTTGCTCTACTGGGACTGTGAGTTGACTATTGAAAAGTCGAAGAGTCTATTCAAGACAGAGTAAGATTCTCTATTTGTCTTTGCCATTTTAAATGGTCTATAAACAAAAGCATAGGCTTGGCTTTCAGCCGCGAGGATATCCGATATGCCGAACGCCCGCCTGATCTTTGCCCTTGCACTTCTAACCGTTACTTCGGCGTCGCTGGTTGCCGCCAATCCAGCCAGCTCGATCCTGCTTGACCGCGATCGTTCGCACGGCTGCTCCCTGACTGTGGCCGATGCCGGTAAGGCCTTGCTGATTGAGGCGAGCGGGCTGATCCCCGGCGAAAGCTATCGGTTCACGCTGACCAACGGTGACATGACCCCCGTCGACTTCGCGGGCTATGCCAACGGCGATGGGAATTTCATCCAATACTATGTGCCGTTCCGCTTCAACCGCGCGGGCGGCTTGGTTCAGGTGCGCGTGGCAGCGGCAAATTGCACGATGGATGTAGCCGCGCCATGGGCGCGTTCGGTCCCCGTCATAAACTGATCTTTGGCTCTGGCGCTGGCATTGCAGGCTGCTAGGCTTCGCTCCGAACAGTTCGAAGGAAACCCGCCATGTCGCTGATAGTCCATCACCTCAACAACAGCCGCTCGCAGCGAGTGCTCTGGGCGCTTGAAGAGCTGGGGCTGCCATACGAGATCAAGCACTATCAGCGCGACGCCGTAACCAACCTTGCTCCGCCCGAGCTCAAAGCTGTTCACCCGCTCGGCAAGTCTCCGCTGCTTGAGGACGACGGTGTGGTGATCGAGGAATCGGGCGCGATCATCCAGTACCTGCTCGACACCTATGGCAAGGACCGGTTCCAACCGGCACCGGGTACGCCCGAAGCGCTCAAGCACCTGCAGTGGATGCATTTCGCGGAAGGTTCGGCGATGACTCCGATCCTGCTCCAGCTCTATACCTCCCGACTCGGTGACGCCGCCGCGCCGCTTCAGCCCCGGATCGCCGAGCAGCTCGCCAGCCATTTCGGCTACCTGGAAAACGCCCTGCGCCCCACGGGGCATTTCGTCGGCGACGACCTGACCGGCGCCGACATGATGCTGAGCTTCCCCGCCGAGATCGCGATTATGCAGGGGCAGGGCGGGAACTATCCCAAGCTTGCGGCCTTCGTCGCAGCCATGCACGCGCGGCCCGCGTGGCAGGTCGCGCGCGAAAAGGGCGGGGCGTACTACGGCTACTAAGTCGCGGCGCGCGCCTTGACCACCTCGTCGGCATGTTTGCCGCCGAGTTCGGCCAGATGATCGAACGTAGCGGTAAAGCTGGCAAGGCCCTGGCTGAGCGAGCGTAGTTCTGCGTCGAGCCCATGCACTCCGCTTTCGGGCAGCAGCGCCTCGACCCGTTCCCAGCGCGCCCAATCCGGGTGCGGGGCAAGCCCGAGGATTTGCCCGCGCCGCGCAGACAGCACCGACCCCGCCTTCGATCCGGTCCCCGCGGGTGTGTCCACAGCCACCTTGCAAATCGGTTCGAGCAAGTACGGAGCGGCCTTTTCCAGCGCCTCGCTCATCGCCAAACGCCCGGCGACGCGGAACGCGAGTTCCGAGCTATCGACCGCATGGAACGAGCCGTCGGTCAGGGTAACCGCAACATCCTCGACCGCGAACCCCAGCGGGCCGCGTTTCATCGCATCGCGCACCCCGGCCTCGACTGCGGGGATGTACTGCTTGGGGATTGCTCCGCCGGTGATCTTGTCATCGAAGCGGAAGAGTTCGCCGCGCGGCAGCGGCCGCACTTCGATCACGCAGTCACCGTACTGGCCGTGTCCGCCCGATTGCTTCTTGTGCCGCCCGCGCTGGGTGGCGCTTTTCCTGATCGATTCGCGGTAAGCAATGCTCGGCGGGCGCGTGTCGACCGCCACCCCGTAACGCCGCTGGAGCCGCCCGAGCACCACGGTCAGGTGATCGTCGTTAATGCCGCACAGCAAGGTTTCATGGCTGCCATCGTCCTGCGACCATTCAAGCGCGGGGTCTTCCTCGCACAATCGGTGCAGCGCGGCAGACAACTTGACGTCGTCCTTGCGGTCCCGCGTAGTGATCGCGATGGCTGCGTTGCGCGGCGGGTAGGACACCAGCCCAGCTTCCACCAGTTCTGCTCCCTTGCGGCCGAGGACCATGCCCGGGCGGGCCGAATCGATCTTGGCCACCGCGACTACATCGCCAGTCTGCGCGGCGCTCTGTTTGGCGGTCTTGTCGCCCTGGACGAAAAACAGCGAGCCGGTCCGTTCGCTGCCTGCGCGGCTGACCAGTTCATCGCCTTCGCCCAGCCCGTCGCCCAGCACGCGGCCCAGCGCAAGCCGGCCCATCGCGCCGCCGTTGGCCACCTTGAACACGTGCAGCGCGCCGCCGCTGGTAAGGCCGATCCGCGCAGCGGCGGCGGCTGGGGCAGGGGCTTCGTGGCGCAGCAATTTGAGCAAGCGGTGCACCCCGCCATCGGCCAGCGCCGAACCCAGCACCACCGGAACTACCTTGTTTCCACCGGTGTCGGCGGCAAGGTCGGTCATCACCAATCGCTGATCCGGAGCTTCGTCCATCAGCAAGGCTTCGAGTAGCGCGTCATCGAAATCGGCCAGCGTTTCGAGCAGATGCGTGCGTTC
>JAYTIS010000155.1:0-4389 GCA_043731725.1 Novosphingobium sp. | reverse complement strand
ACTGGCCGCACGAACACTCCCGCCCGCTGCCGCAGCTGCGCCCGTCGCGCGGGGTATGTGTAACCCGACGCTCCAGACAATAAGGCATTGACCTTACATAATAAATAGGCCGGACAGCAGGGTTACACCCTGTCACCTTTGTCACCCTAATTACGATTTGCGGCGATTTACATTGGCAGGCGCAAAAGCCACTCGATAGCCCACGGTTTCCTACACTGCGCCGATCTGCCAAACACTCGTCATTGTTAGGCAGCCTGACGCCGCGGCCAAATCGTCTCGCGCAAATGAGAGGTCACGGCGGCGGCGCAGCGCACAAGTCAGGAGCTCGAAAATCCTGCATTATGCCAAGGCCTTAACCGCCGGCGCAGCACGGAAGGTCACAACCCATCAATGGGCGTTGAGTGTGAGGATCAGGAAATAAAATTCGCTGTTAGATCATGCACAAGCTCACGCCGCCCCCGCCTCGCGCTTGACCACTCACCGCTGCGCAATGGCTCAATGATGGAATGTTCGCCGGGTTCAGCGTGCAGCCCGCATCCGGGCGATAAAGGCCCGCGCGTCATACTCATCATCGCCGGGATAGCGCGGCGCATAGGCGGCATAGGCCGCAGCCAGCGCCGCTTCCCGTTCGGTGATCGGATCGGAGTTGCTGGCGTGGCTGACCACGAACCGTTCACGCGCAGCGATCTGAGGCAGTATAATCTCCGCAAAACGCGCAGCCGGCATGGCGTGGTGCTGAACTTCTGGCGCGCCCATCCCGGATTGCACCCAGCCGGGAATGATTGTCCCGGCGTGAACATGAGGCGGCAAGTCTTCGCGCAGACTTTCGGTCATCCCCAGCACCGCATGCTTAGAGGCAATGTAGGCGGCGCTGCGCGGTACCGCACAGAACAATGCATTTTCCGAGGCGACATTATAGATCGCGCTGGCAAATTGCTGTTCGGCCATGCGCGGAGCAAAGGTTTGGCAGCCGTGCCATACGCCCCAGAAGTTGACATCGAACACGCGCCGGGCCGCGGCCAGATCCACCTTGGGCAGCCGACCGTTCGCGCCTGCTATCCCGGCGTTGTTAATCAGCAGATCGACTCGCCCAAATGTGGCCCAAGCATGGTCGGCCAAGTTCTCAACAGCTTGCGGGTCACTGACATCACAAGGGAAGATGAGCGGATTTTGCCCTGGTAAATCGGCCAGCAGCACTTGTGCGCCGGCGCCCTCAAGCGCAGCGCCCAGCGCGTGACCAATCCCGCCTGCGCCGCCGGTTATCACGGCAACCTTCCCGGCGAATGACGCGCTCACGCCGCCCGCGCCTCGCGCTCGACCACCCGGCGCAGCGCATTGACGTAAACCTCGGGCTCCTGCGCGCCGGGGATCATATATTTGCCTTGGATCAGCATCGCCGGAACCCCGGTGATATTCATGTCATAGGCCGCTGCTTCCTCGTGCTTGACGATCGCTCCCAGCGCTTCGTCGCTCAGCGCAGCGCGCGCACCCGCAGGATCAAGCCCCTGCGCGGTTGCCAGTTCGACTAGGAGGTCGGGATCCGAAACATCGCGGCGCTGCTGGAAATGGGCGTCGAACAGCGCCAGTTTGAGCCGGTTCTGCACTGCTGCGCCGCCCTCGATCAGCGCCCACTTGAGCAGTTTGTGAGTGATAAAGGTGTTGCGCATCATGCCGGCCGGAGCATCGCCCGGGCCGGTATAGGCAAACGAATAGCCCGCGCGTTCGGCGATCTCGTGCATCTGCGCGCGGCCCGCTGCGGCCTGATCGCGGGAGCGGCCATATTTGCGCATGATATGCGCGTCCTGCGGCTCGCCCTCGGGCGGCATATCGGGGTTGAGTTCGAATGGCAGCCAGCGCACCTCGGCCTCGATCTCACCAGCAAGCAGCGCCAGACCTTTCTGCAGTTGCGCATAGCCGATGATGCACCACGGGCACATCACGTCCGAATAGATGTCGATCGTCAGTTTTGTAGGTTCGGTCATTTGCTGAGCCACCATTTGAGGAGATGATGCGCGATCGCGAACGGCGGCGGGGCGATGAACCGCGCGTCTTCATCACCCGCCATCGCCGTGATCACCTCGTCGCGCGTGAACCAGTCGGCCTCGTCCAGCTCGGTTTTGTCGATGGTGATCGCGGGCTCGTCGGTATGCGAATGGCAGGCGATCATCAGGCTGGACGGGAACGGCCACGGCTGGCTGGCAACATAGCTGACATCGCGCACGATCAGCCCGGCTTCTTCGTGGATCTCACGCGCGACGGCCTCTTCGATGCTTTCGCCCGGCTCGATAAACCCGGCCAGCGCCGAAAAGCGTTTGGGGGGAAAGCGCGGTTGGCGGCCGAGGAGGACATTGCCGTGATGCTCGACCAGCATGATCGTGACCGGATCAACCCGCGGATAGTGCTCGGCCTTGCAGGTCTCGCTACAGCAATTGCGCTGCCAGCCGCCTTTGGCCAGCACCGTGGCGGTGCCGCAGCGCGCGCAGAACCGGTGCCGCGCGTGCCAATCGACCAGCGCACGGGCGGCGCCATAAGTCGCCAGTTCCGGTCCGTCGAGCGCCGCCATCGCTGCCCACAGCCGCGGATTGGCCGGAGCAACACTGCCAATCAGCCCCGGAGAAACTTCGGCAAAACAGGCTTTCCCATTGGCCAGGCCAAGGAACACCAGCTCGCTATCCGGCGCAGCATCGGCCAGCGTGCCCCAGGTCAGCTGGCCTTCGGGATCGATCACCGGATCAAGCCCGTCGAGCCGCAGCAGCCGCGCCCGCCAATCCATCAGCGCAGCGAGTGCTTCCGGATCGGCGCGGATGTGGTCTGCCCGGTCGACCCCGGCCCCAGCAAAAGCGATGGCACTCATGCCTTGCGCGCCGCCATCGCCGTCAGGTCCGCTCCAACGGCTTTGGGAAATTCCTTAAGGATCGGCAATTTTTCGGTCGGCATATACTGGACGTACAAACTGGTGCGCAGACCCAGTTTCATCTGCGCAAAACCCATCGTCCCGGCGGCGCCCGACCAGCCGTATAGCCCCTCGTCTTTGCCAGTGCCGACGACCCCGCCAGCGCCGAACTGCTGGCCTGCAACCCAGGTTCCAGTCAGATCGGCAGTGGCCGGCAGCAGGTTCGAAGTGCCCATCCGCACTGCCGCCGGGCTCATCACGCGGGTGCTGTCAGACGTGCCCAGATTGACCAGCATTGCCAGAAACCGGTCGAAATCGGCCGGGCTGGTGACCAGGCCCGATCCACCAAAAGCGAACGGCACCGGCTCTGCGTAAATCGAGCTTTGCGGGCGGTCGAGCGGGAACGGGCGTCCATAGACGTAACCATAATTGGTGGTCAAATGACCGCTGGCGCTGGTCGGCACCTGAAAGAAGCTGCTGGTCATGGCCAGCGGGCCAAGCAACCGCTCGCGCAGGAACGCTTCGAAGCTCATCCCGGCGGCGCGTCCGATCACCAGTCCGAGCACATCGAGGCCCATCGAATAAGACCATTTGGTCCCCGGCTCGGCCACCAGCGGTACACTTGCTGCGAGCTTGAGGAACTCATCGGCGCTAGGCACCGGCGGGCCATCGTTGATGCCCTTGAGCTTGCGCCTGGAAACCAACCCCGGGTTGACTCCCAATCGCCTGAGCTCGTCCGCCACCTTGTTCTTGCCGACTACGGCATAGCCCAGGCCACTGGTGTGGGTGAGCAAGTTGCGGATGGTGATCTGGGCCGTTGCGGGGCGCGCCGCCAGGCTTGTCTTGGGATCGATTGCCACCTGCATATGCGTGAACTCGGGCGCGAAATCGGCCAGTGGCTGGTCCAACCTGAGCTTGCCTTCATCGATCAGGATCATCGCCGCCATGCCGGTCAACGGCTTGGTCATCGAATAGGCGCGGAACATGCTCTGCGGACCATCGGCGTCCTTGTCATCGAACCCTTCTAGCCCGCGAGCGATGTATTGCGGGGGGGCCGCGTGCCAACCCAGCGCGGCAACCATCCCGGACACCTTGCGCGCCTTCACGTACCGGTCGAGCATGGCGGTAACCGTTGGCCACTGGCCTTCGGTCCCGGACATTTCGGCAACCTGCGCCAGTGCCGCGCCGATCGGCAACGCAGCCAGTGCCCCGGCCCCGCCCAGCAAGGCGCTGGCGCGCAACAGATCGCGGCGTGAAAAATCCAGTTCAGTCACCCATTATTCTCCCAAGTAATCAATCGCCCAGCACTAGCCGTGTAGCCTTAGCAAACAGCGTAGGCAGGCCCGCTTCGTCAAGCCGGTCAAGCGCCCACCATTCGCCCGCTATTGCCGTCAGCCTAGAGCAATCGCGGCCCGAATAAACCATCAATTGCAAATCGAGATCGAAATGGGTGAAACTGTGGCGGACTATTCCGGCGGGCACCCACGGCCCATCGA
>JAYTIS010000154.1:0-5201 GCA_043731725.1 Novosphingobium sp. | reverse complement strand
AAATTAAAAGATTGTAATACCTCCGCCAGCACATCACAGACACCCGATGACCAGCGCCGAAGCCCCGCAAAGCCTGCATGAGTTGGCGCCCGGTTCGATCTTCGATCCGGCGCAGATGTCCAGCATGATGACCCGCCACGGCCACGGTGGCTGGTTGGGTATCAGCTATCTTGCGCATGGTTCGGACTGGGTGGAACTAGCGCTGCCATGGCGTGAGGAACTGGTCGGCGTGGCCGAGACTGGGGTGCTCGCCTCCGGCCCGATCATCAGCCTGATGGACAACGCCACCTCGATGGCGGTGTGGACGCTGGCGGGGCGATTCACCGCGCATGCCACCCTGGATCTGCGGGTCGATTATATGCGCGCCGCCGCTCCTGGTAAAATAGTGTTTGGCCACGGCGAATGCTATAAATTGACCCGTACAATCGCTTTCATCCGCGGGATTGCACACGACGGTGATCCGCTCGATCCGGTCGCGCACGTTACCGGCACATTCATGGCCACGCACGGCCCATATCTGTGAGCACAGAACTGCCCCCTTATGCCGCCGCACTGGGAATTGGCGTCAATCTGGATAACGCCGCCCGTCCGGTGCTGTGGTTTGATTATTCCGAGCGGGTCTCGGGTCGTCCCGGTTTCCTGCACGGCGGCGCGATAAGCGGGTTGATGGAAATGGCTGCGATGGCCGCATTGCGCGCCGCGTTTGACCGGCGGGGCGAGGCGGTGCGCCTGAAGCCGGTCAACATTGCGGTCGAATTCATGCGCGGCGGAACCGAGCAGCGCACCTTTGCCAGCGGAGCGGTGACTCGCGCCGGGCGAAGGGTGGCGCTGGTCAATGCAACTTGCTGGCAAGACGACCCGGCCAAACCGATCGCGCTCGCCCAGATGAAAGTGCTGCTCAGCCCCGCCGAATGATGACGGTGGTGAGGCCGGGAGTGGTCGGCGAAGAATCTGGTCCCAGCAATTGCCGTTGTGCATCAGCGCGTGCGCGATTGAGCACCGCTGGCGGCACTCCGGCCTCGTGCAGCACCAGATCGGCACTGCCCAGCCAGCGCGCTTGGCGCAATGTCAGGTCATCGGGATCGTCGCTGGTCAAGGTGAACTCGGTGACGACGCAATCGCTGTCACCCGCCTCGCGCAACCATTGTTCGACCGCCGCCGCGCTGTGATCGGCCAGCGGATCGAGTGCACCGCCAGCGCTCAGAGCACTATCAATTCCGCGCCGCCGAGCGCCCGCATCGGGCCAACGCTCGCGCAGCAAGGTCCGGGCCCCGCCCAACGCCTGCGCCAGCGCGCCCAGCGATTGCGGCAACAACCCCTCCAGCCGCAGCCGCAGCGCTTTGGCCAGGCCAGCCGAGACCCCGCCCGTGCCCACCGCCACCAGCACGGCTCCGCGCTCAAGCAGGCTAGGCACCGTGAAATCGCATAGATCGGGCCGATCGACCACATTGACCATCAACCCGCGTGCCTTGAGTGCGGCGACCGCTTCCTCAGGCGCATCGAGCGCGACAAAGGCCAGCATGGCCGCAGCCGCAGGGTCGTCCGTAATCACCCCACCCGCCCGCTCGACCAGCCGCCGTTTGGCCGCTGCCGCCTCATTATCGCCCAGCACGATCACGCGCTGGCCGGTGATGCGGTGGAAGAGCGGCAGGCTGTGCATCGCCGTTACAGCAGCCACTCCGGCACACGCTCGGCGGCGGTGATGTCGGCGGGCAGGATCCGATCCGCAACCACCGCGTACTGATCGCCGTCGACCATCACTTCAGCCACAAACCCGCGGCTGTTGTAACTTGAGGCCATGGTTGCGCCGTATGCCCCGGCAGTCCGGAAGACAGCCAGATCGCCCGCCACCAGCGCATCAATATCGCGGCCCATGGCAAAGGTATCGCCGGTTTCGCAAATCGGGCCGACGATATTGGCCACCATCCGGTCACCCCGCGGCGCGACGCCATCGAAGTCATGCCACGCGCCGTACATTGCCGGGCGCGCCAGATCGTTCATTGCGGCATCGACCACCACGAACGGCGCGCGGTTGGAACTGCGCTTGACCCGGATCACCTCGGTCAGCAGCACGCCGGCATTGCCGGTAATCACCCGGCCGGGCTCGAACATCAGCCGCGCGTCCCAATCCTTGGTGACGCGGCCAACCATCGCGCCGTATTCTTCGGGCGTCGGGAACACCTCGCCCGCGCGGTACGGCACGCCCAGCCCGCCGCCGAGGTCCATCTGCGTCACGCTTTGCCCGGCCCCGCGCAATTCGCGCAGCAGCTCGCCCATCTTGGTAAAGGCGGTCTCGAGCGGGTCGAGGCTTTGCAGCTGGCTGCCAATATGGACTGCCAGCCCGCGCATTTCGAGCCCCGGAAGCGCAGCGAGGCGGGCGTAAATCTCGCCCACTCGGTCGTACGGCACACCAAACTTGTTCTCGGCCTTACCGGTCGAGATCTTGTCATGCGTCCCGGCATCGACATCGGGATTGACGCGTAGAGCACAGGCCGCCCGCTGCCCCCGCGCGACGGCGATGACTGAAAGTTCAACCCCTTCCTCTTCGCTTTCAAGGTTGAACTGCCCAATCCCGGCGTCGAGTCCTTGGACCAGCTCACGCGGCAGCTTGCCCACGCCCGAAAAGACAATGTCTTCGCCTGCCATGCCCGCCGCCAGCGCCCGTGCCAGCTCGCCGCCCGAAACCACGTCTGCGCCAAGGCCTTCGCGCTGCATCACCTTGAGTACCGCGAGGTTAGGGTTGGCCTTGATCGCAAAGGCGATGTGCGCGTGGGGCAAATGCGCCAATGCTGCCTTGAACACCTGCGCATGGCGCTCCAGCGTGGCGCGTGAATAGACATAGACCGGGGTGCCGACTTCCTGGGCGATCACGCTCAGCGGCAAGTCTTCGGCATACAATACGCCGTTGCGGTATTCGAAATGATTCATGGCAATGGTACTCAGTCGGGAGGCGGTAAGTCGAATGGGTCTTGCACCCGTTCTTCCGAACGTTTTCGCAGTTCGACGCTGCGTTCCGGGGCAGCCTGAGGGGTGGGTTTGAGCAAGGCTTCAGCTGTCGGTCTCTGCTCAGCACCATACGGCGCAACCGGAAGTGACTGACCTGCTTTGGGCTTGAGCGCCGCGCTTGCGCCGCAGCCGGCTAAGCCCAACACCAAGACCGTAAGCACCACACGCTGCATCGCAATCACTCCAGGCCCAGCGCCGCGCGCGCTTCGGCCACGCGGGCCTTTACCTGTTCCGGCGCGGTTCCGCCATAGCTGGTCCGCGCCGCCACCGACGCTTCAACCGACAGCACGGCGAAGACGCGCCGATCGATCCGCGGGTCAATCGCCTGCAGCTCGGCCAGCGGCAGCGCATCGAGCGCGAGACCGCGACTTTCGGCCAGCTTGACCGCCGCCCCGGTAATGTGGTGCGCCTCGCGGAACGGCACGTCGGCGGCGGTCACCAACCAATCGGCCAGATCAGTGGCGGTGGCGTAACCCTGCTCAGCCGCAGCGCGCATGCGTGCCGTGTTGAAGGTCGCACCCGCGATCATCCCGGTCATCGCCGCGAGGCACAGCTCGAGCAAACTGGCGGCCTCGAACACCGGTACTTTATCGTCCTGCATGTCCTTCGAATAGGCCAGCGGCAGCCCCTTCATCGTGACCATCAGACTGGTCAGTGCGCCGACGATCCGCCCGGAGTGACCGCGCACCAGTTCGGCCGCATCGGGGTTTTTCTTTTGTGGCATGATCGAGCTGCCGGTCGACAGGCTATCGGGCAGCGTGACAAACCCGAACGGCTGGCTGGCCCACAGGATCAGCTCTTCGGCCAGCCGCGAGAGGTGCAGCGCGGTTTGCGCCGCGCAGGTCAGGAATTCGATGGCAAAATCGCGGTCAGCCACCGCATCGAGGCTGTTGCGGGTTGGCGTGTCAAAGCCAAGCGCGGCCGCGGTGGCGGCGCGGTCAATCGGAAACCCGGTTCCGGCCAGCGCCGCCGAGCCCAATGGCGACTGGTTGAGCCGCTGGCGCGCATTGGCAAAACGCGAGCGATCACGCGCGGTCATCTCGTAATAGGCCATCAGGTGGTGACCCAATGTCACCGGCTGCGCGACCTGCAAATGGGTGAAGCCAGGCATGATGCTGGCGGCGTGTTCGCCCGCGCGGGTTACAAGGGCCGCCTGCAACGCCGCCAATGCCGCGTCTGCCCCGTCGATCGCATCGCGCACCCACAGCTTGAAATCGGTCGCCACCTGGTCGTTCCGGCTGCGCGCGGTATGCAGCCGTCCAGCAGCCGCACCGATCAGCTCGGCTAGCCGGCTTTCGGTGGTCATGTGGATGTCTTCGAGGTCCCAGTCTTGGGGCACGCCATTGGCTTTATATTCGTCCGCGATTTGGTCGAGTCCCCCGGCAATCGCCGCAGCATCGTCCGCCGAAACGATACCCTGCGCGCCAAGCATCGCAGCGTGCGCCTTGGAGGCGGCGATGTCCTGCCGCCACAAAGCCTTGTCGAACGGGATCGAGGCATTTATCTCGCGCATGATCGCTGACGGCCCGCCCGCAAACCGCCCGCCCCACATCGCATTGGAATTGCCCTTGTTGTCTTCGCCTTCGCTCAAATTCGTTGCCCTTGGCTGCGCTGTCTGCGCCCTATTACTCGCTGGGTGCGATAGGCAAAGCGGGGACCAGGCGCAACCGCAAGCGACTCAGGCCCCGGGCGCCGAGGCCAAGCCCGCAGCCGCTGGCGCAATCGATCGCAGCCACCAGGGCTCGGTCCTGCCCGCATTCACCCTGAAAGATCCGGCTGGCCAGGAACTCCAACTTGCGAGCCTGAAGGGCAAGCCAGTGCTGATCAATCTGTGGGCAACCTGGTGCGCGCCGTGCGTGGCCGAATTGCCGCAACTCGATAAGATCGCCTCCGATAACCCCGGTTTAAGAGTGCTGACGGTCAATCAGGATATGGATAAACTCGACAAAGTAGCGCCGTTCCTGAAGGCGCACGGTATCAATCCTGGAGCTACTGGGCTCGAACCATGGCTTAACCCGGATAATTCGCTGACTTTCCAGTTCGGCGCTGACACCCTGCCCGCAACGATTCTGTACAACGCTCAAGGCCGCGAAGTGTGGCGCACCCTTGGCGGCCGAGATTGGACCAGCGCTGATACTGCCGCATTGCTGGCCGAGGCGCAGTGATCTGAGCGCTGGCGTAACCACCCGTGGTGG
>JAYTIS010000153.1:0-3438 GCA_043731725.1 Novosphingobium sp. | reverse complement strand
GGGTTGCATCGCCAGCGCATGTGCCGCGCAGCAGCGCCAAGGTCAATCGTCGCGAAGCAGCGCGGCCGGCCGATGTTGACGGGGGATAAACCGCGAGATGCAGTGTGGAAAACACGGCTAGTGCGCCTTGTTCACCCCAGATGTGGTAGGTAAGCGCCGACCAAGGGAGCCACTCCAAGCGCCATGGCCATTCCGCTAATTTCGCCCTCGATCCTCTCCGCCGATTTTGCCCGGCTGGGCGAAGAGGTGCGCGCGATCGATGCCGCCGGGGCCGACTGGATCCATGTTGACGTGATGGACGGGCACTTCGTACCCAACCTGACGATTGGGCCGGGGGTGGTCAAAGCGCTGCGAACGCACACCAGCAAGCCGTTCGACGTCCATCTGATGATCGAACCGGTCGATCCCTTTCTCGAAGCGTTCGCCGCAGCCGGGGCCGATATTATTACGTTTCACCCTGAAGCCGGGCCACACGCGCACCGCACCGTCCAGGCGATCAAGGCGCTGGGCAAGCTGGCCGGCATCGCGCTCAACCCGGCCACTCCCGCCAAAATGCTCGATTACCTGATCGATGATATCGATCTGGTGCTGGTGATGAGCGTCAATCCGGGGTTTGGCGGGCAAAGCTTCATCACCAGCCAGCTGCGCAAAATCGAAGCGGTGCGTAAGATGATCGATAAAAGCGGGCGGCACATCCACCTCGAGGTCGATGGCGGGGTCGATCTGGTCACCGCGCCGCAATGCGTGGCCGCCGGGGCCGACGTGCTGGTTGCTGGAACCGCGAGCTTCAAGGGCGGACCGGATCACTATGCGGCCAATATTGCTGCGCTCAAGCGGGCGGGATGATCCATGGGCGATACCGTGCTTCAAGCCCGCAGTTCACCCGGTGCCGATCCGGCGGCGATCCCGCTGGCCACGGGCGATGAGGGCGGACTCGTGAACGACGCTGGCAATATTGGTCTGGGCGGAAATGGCTATGCCGGGCCGGCACCGAGCGAACTGGTCGAGGCGGGCCGCGCCTTGGCCTTGGCCGATTTCGCTCCGCCCGCCGTCGGCGCTGGCGAGCGGCTGATCCGGCTGGCTTACCGCTTGGGTATTTCAGGCGCGGCGCTCAGCGCGCCGTTCCGCAAGCCCGCAAAGCCGCGGTTGCTGGCTACCGTGGCCAATCCGCTGGCGGGCAGCAAGATGGCCGGCACTGCACTGCGCGCTGGGCACTTTCTGGTCCACGGGGTTAAATCACCGATCGCGCAAATTGATTTTGTCGGTGCAGCGCGGATGGCGCCGCCGCTCGAACGAGTGGTCCATTCGTTTGCCTGGCTGGCCGATCTGGAAGGCTGCGCCCCGCGCGAATCGGTCGCCCCGGTGGCAGAACGCGTGCTCATCGCCTGGCTCAAAGCCAACCCCAAATATCCCTCGCGTCCCGGTCGGGGCCCGGCCTGGACGATTGCCAATGCCGGCACGCGCGAGCTTAACTGGCTGGTCCATGCCCCGCTGATCCTGTCGGGCGCAGACCGGGCGCTGCGCGCCAAAGTGCTCGCTGCGCTGAGCGACACTGCGCGGTGGCTCGACAAGCACGTCGGCCGCTCTGAAGACCTGCTGGCCGAGGTTGCCGGATGGAGCGGGATCGTTGCCGCCGGGTTGCTGCTACCCGATGGCAAACCGCGCCGCTTGTTTGGCGAGGCGGGACTGATCCGCGCGCTGGGTGAACTGGTCGGCGATGATGGCGGGGTGCTGTCACGCAGCCCGCTGGCGCAGATCGAAGCTATCACGCTGATGGTGCGGTTGCGCGCCTGCTATCAGGCCGTGCGGCGCGATCCGCCCGCAGCGCTTGAGACCATTATGGCCCTGCTGGTGCCGCCGCTGCTCGCGCTGACTCACGGCGATGGTTCATTGGGCTCGTGGCAAGGTGCCTGGGCGGTCGATGGCGGCGATGTTGCCGCGCTGATCAATGCTAGCGGGGTGCGCACTCGCCCGCTGCGCGATGTCCGCCAGTGGGGCTATCAGCGGGTAGCGGCGCAAAAGGGCGTGCTGCAATTTGATGCCGCGCCGCCGCCGCTGGCCAAGCACACCCGATCGGGCTGCGCCTCCACTCTGGCGTTCGAGTTCAGCCATGCCGGGCAGCGGATCGTGGTCAATTGCGGCGGCGCGGCCTGCGCCGGCGGGCTGGTGCCGGTGCGGCTCGAACAAGGTCTGCGCGCCACTGCCGCGCATTCCACGCTGGTGCTCGATGACGCCAATTCAACCGCGATCATGATTAATGGTAAGATTGGCAGCGGAGTGTCCGAAGTCGATCTTGATCGGCGGACCTTGCTCGGCGAGAAGCAGGGCGGGGCGACCCGGCTTGAAGCCAGTCACAACGGCTATATTGGGCGCTTTGGCTTGATTCACCGCCGCATTCTGATCCTGCGCGATGACGGCACCGAACTGCGCGGCGAGGATCTGCTGGTCCCGGCCAAGGGCAAGGCGCGGAACGGCAAGGTCGGCTTTGCGATCCGCTTTCACCTTGGTTCAGGGATCGACGCGGGCCTGTCCGAAGATGGTCAGGGTGCCGGTCTGGCGCTAGCCGATGGCTCGTATTGGCAATTCCGCGTTGGCGGGGGTGAAGCGGTTAGGGGCCAGGTCACGCTGGAAGAAAGCATCTGGGCCGACGGCCAAGGCCGGCCGCAACCCATCCAACAGCTGGTGGTGCAGGGGCTGGTGTCGCGCGGCGGCGGCTCGTTCGCCTGGCTGCTTAAGAAAATGGGGTAAATGGACGTGAGCGATGTGACGATCCGCCGGGCGCTGCTGTCAGTGTCCGACAAAACCGGCTTGGTCGGGCTGGGCCTGGCGCTGGCGGCGCGCGGGGTGGAACTGGTCTCAACCGGGGGCACTGCCAAGGCGCTGCGCGAAGCCGGGCTGACGGTGATGGACATTTCCGACCTGACCGGGTTTCCCGAGATGATGGACGGCCGGGTCAAGACTTTGCACCCCAAGGTTCATGGCGGACTGCTGGCGGTGCGCGACGATCCCGTGCACGCGGCTGCCATGGTTGAGCACGCGATTGCCGCGATAGACCTGGTGGTGGTCAACTTGTACCCGTTTGTGCAAACTGTTGCCAAGGGTGCGAGCCGCGACGAAATCATCGAGAATATCGACATTGGCGGGCCTAGCATGGTGCGTTCTGCGGCGAAGAACCACGCTTTCGTTACGGTGCTAACCGATCCGGCCGACTATGCCGGGTTCACCACCGAACTGGAGGCAAAGAACGGCGCAACCGGCACCGATTTCCGCAAGCTGATGGCGTCGCGGGCGTTTTCCGCGACCGCCGCTTACGATGCGATGATCAGCCAGTGGTTCGCCTTTGCCGATCAGCAGCAGCTGTTTCCTGAAATGCTGGCGATCACTGCCAAGCGGGTGACCGAACTTCGTTATGGCGAGAACCCGCACCAGCGCGCCGCG
>JAYTIS010000152.1:0-3442 GCA_043731725.1 Novosphingobium sp. | reverse complement strand
ATCTCACCCGTTAGGCAAGCTTCTCCTTGATTTCGGTCGCGACGTTTGCCGGGACCTCATCATAGTGGGAGAAGAACATCGAATAATTGGCCCGGCCTTGCGTGAACGAGCGCAGCTGGTTCACATAACCGAACATGTTGGCGAGCGGGACCATTGCTTCGACTGCCTGAGCATTGCCGCGGGTGTCGGTGCCTTGGATCTGGCCGCGGCGGCTGTTCATGTCACCGATGACGTCACCCAGATAATCGTCTGGAGTCACGACTTCGACCTTCATGATCGGCTCAAGCAGCTTGATCCCTGCCTTCTGCGCCACTTCGCGCATCGCTCCGCGTCCGGCGATTTCGAACGCCAGCGCAGACGAATCGACGTCGTGGTAAGCGCCGTCATATAACAGCACTTCGAAGTCGATGATCGGGAAGCCGATCAGCGATCCGCTTTCGGCGGTTTCGCGGAAGCCTTTTTCGATTGCGGGGATATATTCCTTGGGAATATTACCGCCCTTGATCTCGTCCTTAAAGACAAAGCCCGAGCCGCGCTCGCCCGGATTGACCTTGACCTTCACCCGGCCGAACTGACCGGTTCCGCCGGACTGCTTTTTATGGGTGTAGTCCACGTCCACCGGCCTGGCGAGGTATTCACGGTAAGCCACCTGCGGCGCGCCGACATTGGCCTCAACCTTGAATTCACGGCGCATCCGATCGACGATGATGTCGAGGTGAAGCTCGCCCATGCCCTTGATGATGGTTTGGCCCGATTCGTGATCGGTCGAGACGCGGAAGCTGGGATCCTCGGCAGACAAGCGATTGAGCGCAATTCCCATCTTTTCCTGGTCAGCCTTGGTCTTGGGCTCCACCGACAGCTCGATTACTGGCTCGGGGAATTCCATCCGCTCAAGCACGATCGGGTGGCGTTCGGAACACAGGGTATCGCCAGTGGTGGTTTCCTTCATGCCGGCCAGCGCGATGATATCGCCAGCGAACGCCTCATCAACGTCCTTGCGGTCATTGGCGTGCATTTCGAGCATGCGCCCGACCTTTTCCTTCTTGTCCTTGACCGAGTTCAGGTAGGTGCCTTTCAGCAGCGTTCCCGAATAGATCCGGATGAAGGTCAGGCTGCCAACGAACGGATCGTTCATCACCTTGAAGGCCAGGGCGCTGAACGGCGCTTCATCGGTGGGGGGACGGCTGTCCTTCTGGTCGCTGTCCATCTTGAGGCCCTGGACGTCAGGAATGTCGAGCGGCGAAGGCAAATAATCGACCACTGCATCGAGCAGCGGCTGCACGCCCTTGTTCTTGAACGCCGATCCGCAGCACACTGGCACGAAGGCCTGCGCCAAGGTGCCCTTGCGGATGCAGGCTTTCAGCGTAGCAACATCGGGTTCCTTGCCATCGAGATAGGCTTCCATCGCATCGTCGTCTTGGTCGATAACTAGCTCGATCAGATCGTGACGATATTGGGCAGCTTCATCCGCCAGATTAGCCGGGATGTCTTCGTAGAAGAACTCGGCGCCGAGCGCTTCGTCCTTCCAGATAATCGCGCGCATCTCGACCAGATCGACCAGACCTTTGAGGTCGGCTTCGAGTCCAATCGGAATATACAGCACGGCTGGCTTAGCGCCCAAACGCTCGATGATCGACTGGACGCAGTACTTGAAGTTCGCACCGGTGCGGTCGAGCTTGTTAATGAAGCACATCCGCGGCACACCGTACTTATCGGCCTGGCGCCAGACGGTTTCGGACTGCGGTTCAACCCCGGCAACCCCGTCGAAGCACGCGACCGCGCCATCGAGCACGCGCAGCGAGCGTTCGACTTCGATGGTGAAGTCGACGTGCCCGGGGGTGTCGATAATGTTGATCCGATGATCGTTCCAAAAGCAGGTAGTCGCAGCGGAAGTAATGGTAATTCCGCGCTCTTGCTCCTGTTCCATCCAATCCATCGTCGCGGCGCCGTCGTGGACTTCACCGATCTTGTAAGACTTGCCGGTGTAGAACAGGATACGCTCGGTGGTCGTGGTCTTACCGGCGTCAATGTGCGCCATAATACCGATATTGCGATACATCGCGAGCGGATGGCTGCGGGCCATGTCAATAACTCCGAATAAGAACCAGCATTACCAGCGGTAATGCGAGAATGCGCGGTTGGCGTCGGCCATGCGGTGCGTGTCTTCGCGCTTTTTAACCGCATTGCCGCGGTTGTTGGCAGCGTCGAGCAGCTCGGCCGAAAGCCGCGCCGACATCGTGGTTTCGCTGCGATTGCGCGCGGCGATGATCAACCAGCGGATGGCAAGTGCCTGGGCGCGTTCGGGGCGAACCTCGACCGGCACCTGATAGGTCGCACCGCCAACGCGGCGTGAACGCACTTCGATCTGCGGCTTCACATTGTTCAGCGCATCGTGGAACAGCTGGATCGGATCTGTCTTGGCCCGGGTTTCCATAGTTGCCATGGCGCCATAGACGATGCTTTCCGCAACCGACTTCTTGCCGTCCATCATCAGGTTGTTCATAAACTTGGACAGAATCTGATCCTTGAACTTGGGATCAGGCAGGATTTCCCGCTTCTCGGGACGACGACGACGTGACATCGGATGAATTCCTTAACTCAGGCCGGCCCTTGCGGGCGCAAGCCGGTAAACCTCTAAGCAGCGGCGCGGCTTATTTCGGGCGCTTGGCGCCGTACTTCGAACGGCTTTGCTTGCGATCCTTGACGCCCTGCGTATCGAGCACACCGCGCAGCACGTGATACCGCACACCGGGAAGATCGCGCACACGTCCGCCGCGGATCAGCACAACAGAGTGCTCCTGCAGGTTGTGTCCTTCGCCCGGGATGTACGAAATGACTTCACGCTGGTTGGTCAGCCGGATCTTGGCGACCTTGCGCAGCGCCGAGTTCGGCTTCTTCGGGGTCGTGGTGTAAACGCGGGTGCAGACGCCGCGCTTTTGCGGGTTCTGTTCCATCGCCGGGACCTTCGACTTGGTCTTCTGCGGCACGCGGCCCTTGCGGACCAGCTGGTTGATTGTAGGCATGAAGTGCTCTTCACCTTAAATATGGCCAAAGGCGCAGCGGTGAAGGATCAGCGAAACCCGCGAATGCGCGCGCAATGCATGGGACCAGCCCGGCAGCAGCACATCACGAGCCGAAAACACTCCACCCCGCCGCCAGCGGCCGGGTTACTTTGACGGATTGTGCAGGATCGAAACCCTAACCGCGCCGCCAATGTTCAGCTCAAAGTTTCCGGAAGAGACCGTCGCCCCTCCCGGAAGAGGCGGCCCTTAGGGGGCATTGAGGGCAAGGTCAAGCTGGCAACCCGACTAGGCTGATTTGGACAGTCTGCTCTTGGGTTTCCCGTTTGATCAGTTTGAAAGCCGGATCGGCTGCAATTGGGTGGGAGCGTTGACCGCGTGTGCGGTTAAACGGCGCGTTGAACACAGCGATTACGTGGTGG
>JAYTIS010000151.1:0-5429 GCA_043731725.1 Novosphingobium sp. | reverse complement strand
CCCCTTGTATTTTTACATTTTCCTAATTAGGAAACTAACTATGGAACGAGCATTTAAGGCATTGGCGTCGACCCCGCGCCGCAGAATCCTCAACCATTTGGCGGGGGGTCCGATGACGGTTGGAGAAATTGCCGCGAAATTTGATATGGCAATGCCTTCGATTTCCAAGCATTTGTCAGTGCTCTACGATTCTGGATTGGTCCACCAGCAAAAACGCGGGCAACAGGTCATCTACAGCATTGCCGCCGACAATCTCGCCAACAGCTTGTACAGTTTCCTCACGCCATTCTGTCCCGATGCCCGCAAACTTGCTGCCGAGCGTAAGCAAGCGGACAAAGGCAATGTTGGGGATGACCGATGAGCAGCGCCGGGGAAGCCGCAAACGGCGCGTTCAAGGTCAATTCGCTCGCCGGACTCGAACGAGCCGATGCCGCAAGAGGCCATCTGGTGTGGGATGCGCCTCGGTCGCTCTGGAATATGGGAATGATCGCGGGTGCCGTGCTGCTCGGTCCGCTTTTTTTCAGTTGGAGCGCGGTTGCGGTTTTCCTGTTGCTCTCGGGCTTCACTCTTTGCGTCGGCCATTCGGTCGGTTTCCATCGCCGCCTGATCCACCGCAGTTTCGATTGTCCGAAATGGCTGGAGCGCTTGATGATCTACATCGGCGTACTGGTCGGGATGGGCGGCCCGATCTGGACCGTCGGCCTGCACGACATCCGTGATTGGGCGCAGAGGCAGCGCGAATGCCACTGGTTCCTGCGCCACGGCAAAGGCGCCCTGGCTGACGGGTTCTATTATCTCAACTTTCGGCTCGTGTTTGACAATCCTCCGCACTTCGATCCGGGGCCGGGGATCAGTGATGATCGGTTCTATCGATTTCTTCAGCGGACCTGGATGCTGCATCAGCTGCCCGTAGCAGTCGCGCTATATGTGCTTGGCGGCTGGCCATGGGTGGTGTGGGGCGTCGTGGTACGGGTGTCCGTCTGCTTCACCATGCACTGGTATATTGCGCACACTGCCCACCGCCGCGGTCCCCAAGATTGGTTCGTCGACGATGCTGCTGTGCAGGGTTACAATGTCGGCTGGCTGGCAATCCCGACAATGGGAGAAAGCTGGCACAGCAACCATCACGCTTTTCCCGCATCGGCTCGGCATGGGCTTTATCCGGGTCAAATCGATCTTGGTTATGACTTTATCCGCCTACTGGCGCGGCTCGGCCTAGCTCGCAATATCCGTACCCCAGAGAATCTTCCCGCGCGCACAGGGCTAACGCCGATTAGCAAACGGGCACTGAGTGCGGTCTCGGTTGCACAGGCGAGTGCGGCGAGGAAGTAAAGCCTCAGCCAAGCTGCATTCCCAGCAAGGCTGATAGATCCGCCAATGCCTGCGGCCCGCTCGTCACCTTGATCGCCGCCATGCCCAGCGCGGCGGCGGGTTTGCAGTTGATCCCCAGATCATCGAGATAGACGCAACTCGCCGGGGCCAGCGCCAATTGCTCGCACATCATCTGGTAAATTCGTGGATCGGGCTTGCGCACTCCAGCTTTGGAGCTTTCGATCACCGCCTCAAACCGCGCGAACGCTTGCTCATAGGCATCGGCCGAATCGCCACTGCGCGCCATGCCGGCGCCGTGGCCGCTGGGGACATTGTTGGTGATGCAGGCCAGCCGGTAGCCCGCACCAGCCAACTGATCGAGCGCGCGGATCATCTCTGGCCGGATGCTGCCCGACAGCACCGCAAGCACGGCGCGCCCTTCGAGCGCGTGGCCCATGGCTTCGGCCTCAGCCTCGAACAGCACATCAAACTTACGCGCATCGATTTCGGCGCGTTCTAACTGCGCCCAAGCATTGTCATGCGGGTTGGCGGCGTTGACCGAGCGGATGAAATCGCGAGGCAGCCCGCGTTCTTCCTCGAGTCGGTTAAACGCCTCGAACGGGGAGGCGGTGATCACCCCGCCGAAATCAAAAATCACCGCTTCGAAGCTGCGCGCGTTCACTTGGCTCTCCTTGCCGTACTGCTGCGGCGGGCAGTGGCGCACGGCCGCGCGCGGCGCAAGGGGCACGCCGCAAAGCGCTGATCGTTCCGGGATGGTGCTTGGTCGAAAACTGCGCGACACTGAGACAGTGCCGCAGTCCGTTTGCGCGGCTACTACTTGGGGAGAACACCGATGCTAAACCGCCGCCTGATCCCGCTTGCGTTGATGAGTGCTGCCGCGCTGGCCACACCGCTGACCGCCAAGCCTACGACACAAAAGACAATGGACCATAAGGCAAAAGCGGCGACGCCGGTCGACTACAGCGCGATGCTCGCCGATCCTCTACGTTCAGACGCCATGCGCAAGCTCGACGAAGGCCGCATGCCCGCCGCAGTGCTGGCCTTCGCCGGGGTCAAGCCGGGGCAGAAAGTGCTCGATTTCTTTGCCGGCGGGGGATATTATTCGCTGCTGCTGGCGCGTGCGGTTGGCCCCACAGGCACGGTCATCGCTGCCAACCCGCCGGGCGAAAACGATGCCAAAGCGTGGGAGCCGTTTGTCGGCAAAGTGCCGCAGCTGCACGTCATGGTGTCGGAAATTTCTGCAATGAAGTTTGCACCGCGCTCGCTCGATCTGATTTTCACCAACCTCAACTACCACGATCTCTACTGGGAATCTGAAAAGTACAAATTCCCGCGGGTCGAAGTGCCCCCGGTGTTGGCCGGTTGGTTTGCCGCAGTGAAACGCGGCGGGCACGTGGTGATAATCGATCACACCGGCCCTGCTGGCGGCGATCCGCGCGAGGTGGCGAACCGGTTGCACCGGATCGACCCCGAACGGGTCAAGGCCGATATGAAGGCGGCTGGGTTCGTTCTCGAATCCGAAAGCAACGTGCTGCGCCGCAGCGAAGACGACCACTCTAAGCTGGTGTTCGACCCTGCAGTACGCGGCAAGACCGACCGGTTTATGCTGAAATTCCGTCGTCCTTGAGTAAACTGAAGCGTCAGTTGCAAATTCTGCACGATGAAATGATCTTTTCGCACTTGCACAATAATCGAGGCGATGACATTTAGATCGTGCCTTTTCAGGCATCCTCTCCCAAAACTTCCCAAGGCCGGGTCAGCAATGACCCGGCCTTTTTTTACGAAACACTCGCGCATTTGCAATTGGCACACCCAGTTCCTAGCTTGACGCTTCAGACCCAGCGACAAGCGAAAGTGGCACAATGGCCGAAGTGCAGGAAAAGACAGTCAAGCTTCAGGTCGCCGCCGCGCGCCAGGAAGAAAGCGGCAATGGCTTTGCCCGTCTGCCCAAAACCGCGCTGGCGGCGCTGGGCGTCACCGAAGGTGATGTGATCGCGATCGAAGGCAAGCGGCCGACAGCGGCGCGCGTGATGCTCGCTTATGCTGAGGACGAGGGGCTCGAAGTGATCCGGCTCGACGGCCTGCAGCGCGCCAATGCCGAGGTTGGATCGGGCGATCACGTGCAGATCAGCAAGGCCGAAAGCCGCCCCGCCAGCCGGGTGGTGTTCGCCCCGGCGCAGCGCGAGATGCGCCTGCAGGGCCCCGGGCAAGCGCTCAAGCGCAACTTCTTTGGGCGGCCCTTGGTCGCGGGTGATCTGGTGGCCACCACTGGCCAGCAGCAAGTGCGCGACATGCCGCCCGAAGTGGCGCGGATGTTCAATGCTCCGGCCTTCGCGCTCACGCAGATCCGGCTGACCGTGGTTTCGACTGTGCCCAAAGGCATTGTCCATATCGACGAGACCACCGAGGTTGAACTGCGCGAGGAGTTCGAAGAAGCCCGCGGCTCGCGCGGCGACGTCAACTATGACGATGTCGGCGGGATGGGCGATACCATCCAGCAGCTGCGCGAAATGGTCGAACTGCCGCTGCGCTATCCCGAGCTGTTCACCCGGCTCGGTGTCGATCCGCCCAAGGGCGTATTGCTTCACGGCCCGCCAGGCACCGGCAAGACCCGGCTCGCCCGCGCGGTTGCCAACGAAAGCGAAGCCAGCTTTTTCATCATTAATGGCCCTGAAATCATGGGCAGCGCCTATGGCGAAAGCGAGCGGCGGCTGCGCGAAGTGTTTGAGGAAGCGGCCAAGGCCGCGCCCTCGATCGTGTTTATCGACGAAATCGATTCGATCGCACCCAAACGCTCTGGCACCCCGGGCGAGGCCGAAAAGCGGTTGGTGGCGCAATTGCTCACTCTGATGGACGGGCTACATACCAGCTCCAACATCGTGGTAATCGCCGCGACCAATCGCCCCGATGCGATTGACGAAGCTTTGCGCCGCCCGGGCCGGTTCGATCGCGAGATTGTGGTTGGCGTGCCCGACGAAAAGGGCCGCCGCGAGATTCTGGCCATTCACACCCGCGGCATGCCGTTGGCTGAAGGGGTCGAACTGGATGAATTGGCGCGCACCACTCACGGGTTTGTCGGCGCGGATATCGGCGCTTTGGCGCGCGAGGCGGCGATGGACGCGGTCCGCCGGATCCTGCCGCAGCTCGACCTCGAAGCGCAGACTATCCCGCCGCACGTGCTGGAAAGCCTGACCGTGACGCGCGAGGATTTCATCAACGCACTCAAGCGCGTGCAACCGTCGGCGATGCGCGAGGTGATGGTCGAGGTCCCCAATATTGGCTGGGCGGATATCGGCGGGGCCGACGAAGCGCAGCTCAAGCTCAAGGAGGGCATCGAACTCCCGCTCAAGAACCCCGAAGCGTTCCGGCGGCTGGGCATCCGCCCGGCTAAAGGCTTCCTGCTGTACGGCCCGCCGGGCACCGGCAAGACGCTGCTAGCGAAAGCTGTGGCCAAAGAGAGCGAGGCCAATTTCATTTCGATCAAAAGCTCGGACCTGTTGTCCAAATGGTATGGAGAGAGTGAGCAGCAGATCAGCCGGCTGTTCCAGCGCGCCCGGCAAGTGGCACCCTGCGTGGTCTTCATCGACGAGATCGACAGTCTGGTCCCGGCGCGCGGCTCAGGCGCGGGCGAACCGCAAGTGACCGGCCGGGTGGTCAACACGATCCTGGCCGAAATGGACGGGATGGAGGAATTGGCCAGCGTGGTTTTGATCGGGGCAACCAACCGACCGACGCTGATCGACCCGGCACTGCTGCGACCAGGACGGCTCGATGAGCTGATTTATGTGGGCACGCCTGATCTGGCCGGGCGCGAGCACATTCTGGGCATTCACACCGCCAAGATGCCGCTCGCCAAAGATGTCGATCTGGCAAACGTGGCCCGGCAAACCGAACGCTTCACCGGCGCTGACCTTGAAGACGTGGTCCGCCGCGCTGGCCTAAACGCGATCCGCCAGCGCGGCGCGAATGCCAAAAAGGTCACTGGCGAGGACTTCGTCGCAGCGCTCAAGGATTCGCGCGCGACGGTGACAGAGGAGATGGAAGCCGAATACGCCAAGATCAAAGGCGAGCTCAAACAGCGGGTCGCCGCGGTCAAT
>JAYTIS010000150.1:0-2426 GCA_043731725.1 Novosphingobium sp. | reverse complement strand
GAGTGCAGCGCGAGCATATGGATATCGTCGAGGCCTTTGACCCCGCCCGAAGCGATCACCGGAAGATTGGTGCGCCGCGCCAGATCGAGCGTGGCATCGATGTTGCAACCTTTGAGCATTCCGTCGCGGCCGATGTCGGTGAACAGCAGGCTCGCTACTCCGGCATCCTCGAACCGGCGGGCCATATCCACCACCGGCACGTCGGACAATTGCGCCCAGCCTTCGGTCGCGACCATGCCGTCCTTGGCATCGACCGCGACCACGATCCCGCCCGGCCAATCGCGCGCCATGTCTTTGACGAACTGCGGGTCTTTCAAAGCGGCGGTGCCCATTACCACGCGGCTGACGCCGACATTGAACCAGCCTTCGACCGCCTTGGCATCACGGATCCCCCCGCCCAATTGGATATGGCCGGGGAACACCTCGATGATGGCGTCAACCGCGTCGCGGTTTTCCGCCCGTCCGGCGAACGACCCGTCGAGATCGACCACGTGGAGGTACTGCGATCCGGCCTCGGCAAACAGCATCGCCTGCGCGGCCGGGTCGTCGCCATAAACCGTGGCGCGGTTCATATCGCCTTCGGCCAGCCGCACGACCTGACCGCCTTTGAGGTCGATTGCGGGGAAGACGATCATGGTCTCCAATCCAGGAAATCTGCCAGCAGCGCCAGTCCATAGGCCTGGCTCTTCTCGGGGTGGAACTGCACACCAACGATGGTGTCTTTCGCCACCGCTGCGATCAATCCGCCGCCGTGATCGGTCATCGCCGCGATGTGTTGCGGATTGTCAGCCACGAACTGGTACGAATGAAGGAAATAGGCTTCGCCTGCGGCGACCAACGCGGCATGCGCAGTCAGCTCGACATCGTTCCAGCCCATGTGCGGGATTTTTATGGCGGGATCGGTGCGTTCGATCGCGCGGACCTCGCCGCCAATCCAGCCGAGCCCCGGGGTCACGCCGTGTTCGCCCCCTTGATCGGCGAGCAATTGCATCCCCACGCAAATCCCCAGGAACGGCGCAGCGCCCACGCGGACGCGTTCGGTCAGCGCCTCTTCCATGCCCGAAATCGCGCGCAGGCCTTCCGCGCAGGCCTTGAAACTGCCGACACCGGGCAGGACAATCCGGTCGGCCGCGCGGACGATCATCGGATCGGACGTAACGGTTACGACCTCAGCCCCCGCCGTTCTCAGCGCATTGGCAACAGAATGAAGATTGCCCGCGCCGTAGTCCACGAGCGCGACTATCTCAGCCACGTCCTTTGTCCCGCTGACGCGGCAGCAACACCAGCCCGCTCCCCCGGCCCGGCCACCCGCAACAGGGTACCCTATGGGTGGCCGGGCCGGGGGAGCGGGCTGGTGTTGCAAGCCCTTCGCGGAGGCGAAGGGCTTTACCCACCAAGAATCCCTTTGGTAGACGGGACGGCACCAAGTTTGCGCGGATCGAGCTCCACCGCTTGCCGCATCGCGCGGGCAAAACCCTTGAAGATTCCCTCGCAGATGTGGTGGTTGTTCTGCCCGTACAGCAGCTCGATGTGCAGCGTGATGCCCACCGCCTGCGCAATCGAGTGGAACCAGTGCTCGACCAGTTCGGTATCAAATTCGCCCAGTTTTTCCTGCGTGAACGCGGCTTTCCAGACCAGATAGGGCCGGCCCGAGATATCGAGTGCGACCCGGCACAAGGCTTCGTCCATCGGCGAATAGGCGGTGCCGTAGCGCCCGATCCCGCCTTTATCGCCCAGCGCCTGAGCAATCGCCTGGCCAATCGCGATCGCGCTGTCTTCGGTGGTGTGATGCTGGTCGACGTGCAGGTCGCCCGCGATCCGGCAAGTCACGTCGATCAGCGAATGGCGGCTGAACTGCTCGATCATGTGATCTAGAAAGCCGATCCCGGTCGAAACGTCATAGCTGCCGGTGCCGTCGAGATTGACCTCGACCGCAATGTCGGTTTCGTGAGTCGTGCGTTCTATCCGGGCGCTGCGCATGCCTTGCGCCTAGAGGCTGAAATTGGCGGTTGCAAGCGCTTAGCCCTTGACCATGGCCTGCGCCATAGCCACTTGTGCAAGGCATGAGTGACAGCGCCCCAGACAGTCTGATTCCCTACGACGAGATCGTGCAAGAGGCGCTGCGCGCGGTGGTCGGGCGGGTGCTCGGCCAGATCCAGAGCGGCGGCAGCGAGCTGCCCGGCGCGCACCATTTCTATATTACGTTCAAGACCAGCGCACCTGGGGTGGATATACCGAATCACCTCAGGGAGCGTTTTCCCGACGAGATGACGATTGTGCTGCAGAACAAGTTCTGGGATTTGAACGTCACCGAAGTGGGCTTCAGCGTCGGTCTGTCGTTCAACCAGATGCCGTCCAAGCTGGTGGTGCCATTCGCCGCGATTACCGCATTTGTCGATCCGGCGGTCGATTTTGGGCTGCAATTC
>JAYTIS010000149.1:0-2179 GCA_043731725.1 Novosphingobium sp. | reverse complement strand
CAGTTTCATCGAATGGGACAAGGACGATATCGACGCGCTGGGGATCCTGAAGGTCGATGTGCTGGCGCTGGGAATGCTGACCTGCATCCGCAAATGCCTGACCCTATTGGGCGCGCATCACGGGCACGAGCTGACGCTGGCCAGTGTCCCGCGCGAGGATCCGGCGGTTTACGACATGCTGTGCAAGGGCGATTCGCTGGGGGTGTTCCAGGTCGAAAGCCGCGCGCAGATGAATATGCTGCCCAGGCTGCGCCCGCGCTGTTTCTATGACTTAGTGATCGAGGTCGCGATTGTCCGCCCCGGGCCGATTCAGGGCGATATGGTCCATCCTTATCTCAAACGGCGGCGCGGGGCCGAACCGGTGGAAATCCCTGCGCCGGGGCCAAGCCATGGTCCACCCGATGAATTGACCAGCATCCTTGGCCGCACGCTGGGGGTGCCGATCTTTCAGGAACAGGCGATGAAGATCGCGCTCGATGCGGCGCAGTTTTCGCCGGCAGAGGCCAACCGGTTGCGCAAGGCGATGGCGACTTTCCGCAGCCGCGGGATGGTCGATGAATTGGAGGACATGATGGTCGGGCGGATGATCGCGCGCGGCTACGATCCCGAATTCGCCGCGCGCTGCTTCAACCAGATCAAGGGGTTTGGCGAATACGGTTTCCCTGAAAGCCACGCCGCCAGCTTTGCGCTGCTGGTTTATGTCTCGTCATGGCTCAAGTGCCATTACCCGGCGGCGTTCGGCGCGGCACTGCTCAATTCGCAGCCGATGGGGTTTTACGCCCCGGCGCAGATCGTGCGCGATGCCAAGGAGCACGGGGTGGAAGTGCGCGCGGCCGATGTGAACTTCTCGACGTGGGATTGCACGCTGGAGGGTGCAGAAGAGGCTGCTGGGGAGGGGGCTCATATCGCCCTGCGTCTAGGCTTGCGGCAGATCGATGGCTTTCCGGAAGCAGCCGCCGCGCGGATTGTTGCGGCGCGTGAGCAGGGGCCGTTTGCTGATGTCCGCGCACTGAAGGAGCGTGCGGGGCTGTCGCCCGCGCTGATCGAGCGGTTGGCCTCGGCCGATTGTATGGGTTCGCTTGGGTTGACCCGGCGGCAGGCGCTGTGGGATGCGCGCAGCCTGATCGCTGCACCCGATCTGCCGCTGTTCGCCGCCGCTGCCGCGCGTGACGAGGGGGCCGAACGCGCCGCCACCCGGCTGCCGGTGATGCCACTGAGCGAGGAGGTGGTGGCCGATTACCAGACTCAGCGGCTCAGTCTTAAAGCTCACCCGCTGGCCTTCCTGCGCGCCGATCTGGCCGAGCGCGGGTTTGTGCGCGCCGCCGATCTGCGCGCTCGCAAGTTTCACGCCGGGGTGCTGGTGGCCGGCGTAGTGCTGATCCGTCAGCGCCCGGGCAGCGCCAAGGGGGTGTGTTTTATCACGCTCGAGGATGAGAGCGGGGTCGCCAACATCGTCATCTGGCCTGATCTGATGGAAAAGCAGCGCAAGGTAATTATGGGCGCGCGGCTGATGGAGGTGCGCGGGCGGGTCGAATACGATGACGAGGTAGTGCACGTGATCGCCACTCACCTGACCGACGCCACCACGGCGCTGCACGCCTTGTCCGACGATCTGCTGCCGCATCACCCCGATCGCGCCGATCATGTGACGCGGCCGCTGCAGGGCAGCCGCCATGGGCATCCGCGCGATGTTCAGATCATCCCGAAATCGCGTGATTTTCATTAGCCGCCGCGATAGCCTGCGTAAAATAGGGAGAACACCATGCGCCGTACGCTCGCATTGCTTGCTGCAACCAGCCTTGCGCTGGGTGGAACGCACCTTACCGCGAAGCCCGCACGGCCGACGCTACTACCCGCTGCGATCTTTACCGATCCGTTGCCCGACAAGGCGCACCCGGCAAGGATGGAGGTACTGCACATCCCGAGCGGCGGGGTGGAGATCAACGGTGTCGCCTACCTCGCTGCTGGACCCGGGCCGCATCCCACACTGGTGCTGTGCCACGGCTGGCCGGGCAACGAGAAGAACCTCGATCTGGCACAAGCGGTGCGCCGGGCTGGGTGGAACGTGGTGACGTTTAATTATCGCGGCTCATGGGGCAGTCCGGGCCAGTTCCACTTCGCCCAAAACCCTGAGGATGCGGCGGCTGTGCTGGCTTATCTGCGCACGCCGGCCAATGCC
>JAYTIS010000148.1:0-5392 GCA_043731725.1 Novosphingobium sp. | reverse complement strand
CATCTGCTGTTCAACCTGCGCGGTGGTGCCGGTAATCTGCGCTGAAATAATCGTTACCTTGGGCGTGACAGCGGCGGAAGCAGCGCCGGGCATCTTGCCCATCGCCTCGTGCATCTCGGCCGCAGCGTGATCGGTGCCCTGGATGTCGTTCATGACAAAGTCGGGGGTCATCAGCTTGCCCAGTGCGACCGTGTCCTTGGCCTTGGTCGCGGCGCTCAGCTCGGCGTAACGCCCCTCGAACACAGCTTTGGCATCTTGCGCCGAAGCGCTGCCGACGATGCTGACCGCGATAATTGCGCCAGCCAGCCAAGGGCGCATGCTCGAAAGCTTCATGAAATAGTCTCCTCAATGCCCCAGTGAGAAGCTTAAACTCTTGGGCGAGCTATAACGCGGCAAAAAAACCGTGGCTAAACCAATCGATCAATGCGCGTGGTCGTTCTGCAAATTGCACGCCGCGGCAGCAGTTTCGATCTGGATCGTGGCATGGTGAATGCGAAAGCGGCGCTCCAGCTCGTGCGCCAGATCGCTTAGGAACGCGTCGCCCGGCGCTCCTGCGGGGACCACCAGATGCGCGGTCAGCGCGCATTCGGTGGTGCTCATCCCCCAGATGTGGAGGTCATGCACCGCGGTCACCCCCTCCTGCTCGGCCAGAAAAGCGCGTACCGCCGTTTCGTCGATATGCCGCGGCACCGCGAGCAGCCCCATCTTGATTGCTTCCTTGAGCAAGTCCCAGCTGGCCCATGCGAGCCCTACAGTGATCGCCAGACTGGCGAGTGGATCGATCCAGTTCTGGTTGGTCAGCAGCACGATCAGTCCAACGAACACCACGCTGGCCGAAACCACCGCATCAGCCATCAGGTGCTGGAAGGCCGCGCGCAGGTTGAGATCGTCTTTGCTGCCCTTCGCAAACAGCAAGGCCGAGGCGAGGTTGACCGCGATGCCCGCCCCGGCGACGATCATCACTTGCCCGCCGTTGACTTCGCCCGGCTGCCACAGCCGCTGCACAGTCTCGAGCATGACCGCTCCCAGCGCGACCCACAGCAGCGCGGCATTGGCAATCGCCGCCAGGATCGAGCTTGATTTAAGGCCATAGGTATAGCCCGGGCCGGCCGGCCGCGCGGCCAGGACAGAGGCTCCCCAGGCTAGTAGCAGCGACAGCACATCGCCCAGATTGTGCCCGGCATCGGCGAGCAGTGCGGTCGATCCTGAAATGAAGCTCGCGGCGGTTTCGGCCACCACAAACCCGGCGTTGAGAAACACCGCCAGCGCAAACGCTTTGCCGTGGTTGGAGGGAGCGTGATGATGGTGATGCCTGTGGCTGTGCCCGTGCCCACTTTCGGCCTTGGCGTGGTCATGCAAATGTTCGTGCTGTGCGCCCATCGATCACCTTCGCGACAAGCGTTGCACAATTGCCGCAGTGCAGCAACATTCGTGCTATAATGGAGCAGCGTCTTTTCCGCATCTAACTCTAGAAATGCGCTTTTCTTGTACGAACGTTGCGTGGTTTAACGGGTCATTGGAATTTAATTATCAAAGGCAGAAAATTACCGTTCGTGTCCTTTAACGTGATCACAGATTTGTCGTGCCGCCGTGTTTAGCAGGCCCCACGGCGTCTGTATGAGCAGACGCGATTGACGCAGCGGCGATTCGCGCGCCGTGGAACAACAGGGGCGTACACGATGCAGATCAAGTTCTTTCTTGCCGCCAGCGCCGCCAGCTTGTCTCTCGCCTGCGGCTTGGTCTCGCCCGCTTACGCGCAGGAAACGACATCGGCCGTCGCTGGCCAAGTTACCGATGCTTCGGGCCGGCCTTTGTCTGCTGCCAAGGTTTCAGTTTCGCATGTGCCCTCTGGTACTGTCAGCACCGCCACGACCGATTCTGGCGGCAACTTCTCGCTGCGCGGGTTGCGGGTTGGCGGTCCTTATAGCGTTACCGTCGACAGCGGAAATTATGCTCCGGTTACCGTGGATGATGTCTTCCTGTCGGTTGGCGAGACTTATGCGCTGCCAGTGCAACTGACCACGCGGGAAATTGTCGTTAACGCCGCAAGTTTGGATCGTGGACGCGGGGTAGCGCTTGGCTCGCAATCGACTTTTGGTGCAGTCGACATCCAGAATACGGTTTCAGCTCGCCGCGATATTCGCGATATCATTAGCAAGGATCCTTTGGCCAGCTACAACGCCAATGTCGGCGGTGTCAGCATCGCGGGCGGCAACATCCGTACCCAGCGGTTCTCGGTTGACGGTGTGCAGTTGCAAGACAGTTTCGGACTGAACTACGGCGGTTTGCCGTCTTCGCGCGGGATCGTTTCGATTGAGGCCATCGATCAGATCACCGTCAAGGCTGCGCCGTTCGACATTTCCGAAGGCAACTTCCAAGGCGGCGCGGTCAACGTGGTGCTCAAATCGGGCACCAACCTGTTCCACGGGTCAGCATTGGCCAACTTTGGTGGACCCAAGTTAACCAGCAAGCGTACCGCAGATAACCGCGATCCGCTGGGCGTCATATTCCCGGTGGCCAACACCACCGTGCTCGATTTCCGCAACTATGGCGGCAGTCTTTCGGGCCCAATCATCAAGGACACGTTGTTCCTCGCCTTGGCATATGAACAGCTGACCGAGGGCACTACCAATCCTTTCGGCCTGCAAGGTTCGGCAGCTGCTAATATCGTGCCGAACGCGTTTGCGGCTGATCAGACGGCATTCCGCGGCATTAATTCAGTTATTTCGGCATTCCCGGGACTTTACGGCACGTTCCCAATTGGCACCGTTCCGACCGTGCTGGCCGAGAAGGACAAGAAATATTCGGCTAAGCTCGACTGGAACGTGACTGACGGTCAGCGTCTGTCTGCGTCGTATATCCATCACGAAAACACCCTCCCAAATTTCGGCTCTGGCGGCAGCACCAGCATAACGTCGCCGTACATTGCGCTGCAGTCTGACCTGTATCGCTTGACCGAATTTACCAATGCGGGTTCGCTGCAGCTCAATTCACAGTGGAGCGATCAATTCTCGACCGAACTTCGCGCCAGCTACAAGTTTTATCGGCGCGGTCAGGAAGCGTTTTTCGGCTCGGACTTTGCCCAGTTCAACGTCTGCCTCGATAACGCGTCAAGTCCGCTTGGCGCGGCGATTGTCTCGGCTGAGACGCTTTGCAACACCGGCGTTCCGATCGTACGCCTCGGGCCCGATACGCCGCGCCAGGCAAACGAATTCAGTAACAACATCCTGACTTTCCAGGGGCGTGCGACGTATCAAGCCGGCGCCCATGCGATCAAGCTTGAGTACGACAACGCCTATTCCAAGCTTTACAATCTGTTTGTTTTTGGAACCAGCGGGCTGGCAGGAACCGGCGGTCCGCAGGGCCTGTACTATTTCGATTCGTTTGCTGATTTCAGCAACAAACGTGCGAACGAGCTTGTCCTCAACACTACGACCACGGGCAACAAGCGCGATGGTTTCGTCCGGTGGGGTTATACCACCCACACGGTCGGGATTCAGGATACTTGGACTGTCGATCCGACCCTGACCATCAATGCAGGGCTGCGCTATGATCTTATCCGTGCTGACAAAACGATTGCACTCAACAACAACTTCCTCGCCCGGTTTGGCAACCTCTATCCTGGACTGACCAACGTCGCGACCACCAACGGCCGGGAAAAGTTGCAGCCGCGGTTCGGCTTCAACTGGAAGCCGACGCCAACCCTGCGCATTTCCGGCGGGTTCGGCCTGTTTGAAGGCGGGTTGTCCGACGTGTTCATCTCGAACAACTATTCAAACACGGGCGGCATTCTCAACTCTAGCGGAGCGTCGATCACCGGGATCGATCTGGTCCGAATCAATGGTGGTTGTATCGACCGTTCAACCGGCAATAGCACCGCCAACGGCACGCTGGCGCAAGCGGTTTGCGCTGCGCTCGACAACGTCAATGGTGCGACCCCGAACGCCGCAGCACTGGCGTATCTCCAGACCAATACCGGTGTTCTAGCGAACGCAACCACCAACTCGCTTGACCCGCGTTTCCAGTTGCCCGCGCAATGGAAATACAACCTGTCTGTGGCCTGGCGCCCCGAATTCGGCCAAGGCTGGCTGGGTCAGGGCTGGACCGTGCGCGGCGATGCACTGTTTTCTGATGCACAAGCGGCGCTGCGCTGGATTGATCTTCGCGCGCAGCCGCTGGTCATCGGAGGGGTGACGCAAATCAGCCCCGATGGACGGACGCGTTACGGCGGTGTGCTCAACTCCACAACTGGCCCGCGCCAGCCGGGCGGTAACTCGGACATCCAGCTGACCAATACCAAACAAGGTTTGGCGCGCGTGTTCGCTTTGTCCGTCCAGAAGAAGTCTGACTTCGTAGATATGTCCGCGTCTTATACGCATCAGACGGTGAAAGACGTAGCCGGGACGCTGGTCAGCTCGTCCGTAGGTTCGTCCTACGGTGTGCCGACCGACGATCCAAATTCGGGCGGCGCCTATGGACGGTCTACGTTTGAAGTGCGCAACGCCTACCGTCTGGAGGTCGACTTTCATCACAAGTTCGTCGGCGACAACGAAACCCGGCTGGGGATTTATTTCAGTTCGCGCTCGGGTACACCCTATTCGGCTACGATGTTCGACAATACGAACAACTCCACCAGCGGCCGCGCCAGTGTGTTTGGAACGATCAACACGTCATCGCATCTGTTCTATGTACCGGATTTTACGCAGGCGGCGATTTCCGGCGTGACTTACTACGTCAACGGTGGGGCCACGCCGATCGCTGGCGGTGTGCAGGTCGGCAATGTGATCTTTGATAGCCAGGCCACTTACGCTGCCGTTCAAGGGCTGGTTAATGGGACCAGCTTGAAGCAGTACCAAGGTAAAATCGTGCCGAAGAACTCGTTGTTCAGCCCGCGCTACAACAAACTAGACCTTAACTTTGCACAGCAGGTCCCGCTGCCGTTTGGTTCAAAGGTTACTGCGCTGTTCTCGATCGAGAACTTCCTCAATCTGCTGAACCGTGACTGGGGTTCCTATCAGGAATACGGCAATACTTCGCTCGTTCGCGTATCCTGCGCTCGGACAACAGTACTAGTCGGTCCCCAGGCTTGCTCGAATTACGTTTATTCGGTGTTCAACGATCCCAAAACCACAACTTACTCGAAGGCATCGTTGTGGACGATCCGGGTGGGCGCGCGAGTCAGCTTCTGATCAGCCGAAATTGGTTTGAAAACGGAAAGGGGCGCTGCGGCGCCCCTTTTTGTTCAGGCCTGGGAGGCCAGCTTACTCATAAACGCAGGCATCCATCGCCTCGTTGCGCACCACCCCGCTGCGTGCGGCGATGGCGTTGCCGTGGGTGCGGGTGAAGCCCGAGGGATCGTTAACCTCGCGCCGCTTGGGCGCGGGCAGCGCGG
>JAYTIS010000147.1:0-1570 GCA_043731725.1 Novosphingobium sp. | reverse complement strand
GCCTGAACCATGCGCAGCAGCAACAAGTCGGGATAGCGCACCCGCGCGGCGAGGATATAATGCTGGAGCGCATTGTCGGGTGCACCACCAATCAGTTCGACATCGCCCAGCAGGGCCAGCGCATCGCCAGATCCCGGGCGCAGCCGGAGGAACTGTTCGGCTGCCTGGGCCGCAGCGGTCTGGTTCTGAGCGGTTAGCAGGCTGCGCACGTATGGCACGGCCTGCCCCGGTTCAGCCTGTGCCGCAGCAAACCGCGGGCGGAGCACGCTTGGTAAATCCGGCTCAAAAATTGGCTGCAAACTGAAGAACGACTGTGAAGAAGCTCGGTCGAGCAACGCCGCTGCACCCGTGCGGTCGCCCAGATCTTCATGTGCCCACCCCAACAGTGTCAGCAGATACGGCGGGGCATCGCCGCGCTGCCCCAAGGCGGCGAACCGGGCGAACAGCTGATTGTAGTCGCCCGCTTCGTATAGCGCTCGCGCCAGCAACAATTGCACGCGTTGATTGGCCGGCTGGCGATCGGCCAGCAGCGCGAACTCATTGGCGGCGACATTGACGTTACCAGCTTCGAGGTCGAGCACCCCTTGCAGCACCATAGCCGACGGTAACGTATCGAGCTGGGCGCGCGTGCGATTGAGCAATGCCCGGGCCAGATCGATCTCCCCGGCGCGGGCTGCCAGCACAGCTTGCAGGAAATATGCTCGGGGATTGCGCGGGGCCAGATCGAGCATATGGCGCGTCACTGCAAGCATGTCTTTCGCCCGGCCGGCCTCGCCCAGCGCCGCGGCATAGCCGCCTAGCAGGTCCAGATCGTTCGCACTGGTTTTGAGCGCTCGTTCGTACAGCGGTACCGCCGCCGCATAGCCTTGTGAATCGCGGACCAACTCGGCCGCGAATTCCAGCGCGCGCGGATTGTCAGGCGCAGCAGCCCGTGCGCGCTGAGCCGCCTCGATCGCCTGCCATTGCTCGCCGCCGCTATACCGCATTCGACCAATCTCGACCCATAACAATGGGTCGTTCGGGGTTAGTAACAGCGCACGGTCGTACGCCTGTCCGGCTTGGTGTAAATTGCCTGACAGCCGTTCCAGCTTGCCCAGCATCCGCCAGCCAAGCGCGGTTTGACCAGGAACAAATTGACCAGGACCAAGCCAATCGCGCGCTTTGTCGAACTCGCCTTGATCGATTAGCGCCTCGCCCATGGCTGCGGCCAATTCGGGCTTGCTCGCTCCAGCCTGAGCGGCGCGTTGCAACTCTGCCTGAGCGGCAAGGCCATCGCCCCGCGCCAGCGACTGTGTCGCTGCATCAAAGCTGTCTCGCGCCGTTTCGGGCATCGCTCGGCCGGGCGCGCTCAGCGTCAGAAGTGCGGTCGAAACCGCCAACAAGGTTGCGCACCGCAACACTTGCGTCAGGTCTGCATTTCGTACTGCTTGAGCAAGTCATACAGAGTCGGGCGGCTGATCCCGAGCAGCTTGGCGGTGCTGGAAATGTTGCCTTCGCTGCGCGCCAAAGCGTGGCGGATTACTCGCCGGTCGGCGGTCTCGCGCGCCGACTTGAGATTTAGGACCAACGT
>JAYTIS010000146.1:0-15363 GCA_043731725.1 Novosphingobium sp. | reverse complement strand
AACCATCGGCGACGATGAACGCGGTATCCTGCTTCAGAGGTCCACTCCACACCCAGCCCGCGCCCAGCCAACCGAGCGCAGTCAGCACCAGTGCCGCTGCAGCGATTAGCGGCATGCAGCTCCAGCGCGTGCCGAGCATTAGTCGTCGATCGCTTTGACGATCACCGAGGCGTTGGTCCCGCCAAATCCAAAGCTATTGTTCAGCGCTGCCCGCACACGGCGTTTTTTGGCGGTGTGCGGCACCAGATCGACGCCTTCGCAGCCTTCGTCTGGGTTATCCAGGTTGAGCGTCGGCGGCACGATTTGATCCCGGATTGCCAGAATGCAAAAGATCGTTTCGATGGCTCCAGCGCCGCCTAGCAGATGGCCAGTCGCAGATTTGGTGCTGCTCATCGAAGCACCCGTCAGATCATCGCCGAGTACGCGCTTGACTGCCGCCAGTTCGATCGTGTCCGCCATGGTCGACGTTCCGTGGGCGTTGACATAGTCGATATCGCCCGGTTCCATTCCCGCCTTGCGCATCGCCATCCGCATCGACAGTTCTGCGCCTCTGCCATCGGGATGCGGGGCGGTCACGTGATAGGCATCGCCCGACAGGCCGTAACCGACCACTTCGGCATAGATTTTCGCGCCGCGGGCTTTGGCATGCTCGTATTCCTCGAGTACGACAACGCCCGCGCCTTCGCCCATGACAAACCCATCGCGATCCTTGTCGTAAGGGCGGCTGGCTTGCTGCGGCCGATCATTGAAGCTGCAGTTGAGCGCGCGGGCCTGCGCAAAACCAGCTACGCCAAGCGGGTTGACGGTACTTTCCGAGCCGCCCGCCAACATGATATCAGCGTCGTCGTCTTTGATCATCCGCGCGGCATCGCCGATCGAATGCGCTCCGGTCGAACAGGCCGTGACCACCGCATGGTTCGGCCCCATCAGCCCGTATTTGATCGAGACCTGTCCCGAGATGAGATTGATCAATCGGCCATGGACAAAATGCGGCGAGACCCGGCTGGGGCCTTTTTCGTGCAGCACAATCGATTCGCTTTCAATCCCCGGCAGCCCACCAATGCCCGAACCGATCGAACAGCCGGTGCGCTCTTTGTGTGCCTGATCCATTTCGGTCAGCCCAGCATCTTCCAGCGCCTGTCCGGCCGCATCAATCCCGTAAATGATGAACGGATCGACCTGCCGCTGGACCTTGTGATCGACCCGCTTGCCGGGATCAAACCCCCACGGATGATCAGCTGGCTTGACCTCGCAAGCGATTTTGCACTTGTGTTCGGTGGTATCGAACCGCGTGATCGCGCCTGCGCCGCTTTTACCGGCAATCAGGTTAGCCCAGGTGGTTTCAACATCGGCCCCCAGTGGGGTGACCATGCCAAGTCCGGTAACGACGACACGACGCATGCTGTTCTCCGCAAGTCTCAAATGCAACAGGCCCAGCCCGTTAGGGACTGAGCCTGTCAAAGACCTGCGCCACCGTCAAACCGCTTCGCACGTGGAAGCGGTGAAGCGGCGCGATCTTTCAGCCAAATGCAATCAGCCCTTGTGCTCGTTGATGTACTTAATCGCATCCGAGACGGTGCCGATCTTTTCTGCTGCATCGTCAGGGATTTCGACGCCAAATTCTTCCTCGAAGGCCATCACAAGCTCAACAATATCAAGCGAATCTGCGCCCAGATCGTCGATGAAACTGGCGTCTTCGGTGACCTTATCAGCCTCAACCCCGAGGTGCTCGACAACGATCTTCTTAACCCGGTCGGCGGTGTCGCTCATGGATGGTTCCCTTCGTGAACGGCAGATGAAATATGGTTGGCTTTCGCCCTAGAGAAGGCGGCGCGCGCTGGCAAGAGGGCGTGCCGTATGGACCGCTCCGCTGCCGAATAAACTTACGCCTTGGGGGATTGGTCCTCGCGAGCAGGCGGCTCGACTACCTTGATATGCAATTCGCGCAGTTGCTGCGCCATAGCGGGTGACGGCGCGCCCATCAGCAAGTCTTCAGCCTTCTGGTTCATCGGGAACAGCGTAATCTCACGCAGGTTGTGGACCCCACACAGCAGCATCACCATCCGGTCGACCCCAGCGGCCATCCCGCCATGTGGCGGAGCGCCATACTGGAACGCGCGGTACATGCCGCCGAAGCGCTCTTCAACATCGGCTTTGGTCAGCCCGACCAGCTCGAACGCCTTGACCATCAGATCCGGATGCTGGTTGCGGATTGAACCTGAGGCCAGTTCATAGCCGTTGCAGACCAGATCGTACTGGTAGGCCTTGATCGTCTTGGCATCCTGCTTTTCCAGCGCCTCGATCCCGCCTTGCGGCATCGAAAACGGGTTGTGCGCGAAGTCGAGTTTTTTGGCCTCGTCGTCCCATTCATAGAACGGGAAATCGATGATCCAGCAGAACTTGAAGCTGTTCAGATCGAGCAGTTCGAGCTGCTCGCCCACCCGGCTGCGCGCGGCACCAGCCAGTTTGGCGGCCTGCTCGGGCTTGCCGGCGGCGAAGAATGCGCCGTCATCTGGACCAAGGCCGAGCGCAACGAACAGCGCGGCCATCCTATCCTCGCCGTGATTCTTGGCGATCGGGCCGCCGAATACCCCGGCCTTGCGAGTGACATAGCCCAGCCCGGCATGGCCCTCGCTGCGTGCCCACTCGTTCATATCATCGAAAAACTTGCGGCTTTTTTCGGCAGTCGCTGGCGCTGGGATCAGACGCACCACCCCGCCCGCGTTGACGATCTTTTCGAACAGACCGAAACCTGACTGGGTGAATTCGCTCGTCACATCGCGCACGATCAACGGGTTGCGCAGATCGGGTTTGTCGGTGCCGTAATCGAGCATCGCTTGATCGTAGGGGATCCGCGGAAAGGCGCCCGCCTTAGTCACCGTCTTGCCCTCAGCAAAAGCCTCGAACACGCCGGCCATCACCGGCTCCATCGTGTCCCAGACTTCTTCCTGGGTGACGAAGCTCATTTCCAGATCGAGCTGGTAGAACTCGCCCGGCAGCCGATCGGCGCGCGGGTCTTCGTCGCGGAAACACGGCGCGATCTGGAAATAGCGATCGAACCCAGCGACCATCAGCAGCTGCTTGTACTGCTGCGGGGCTTGCGGCAGCGCAAAAAATTTGCCCGCGTGGATTCGGCTGGGGACGAGGAAATCGCGCGCACCTTCGGGCGACGAGGCCGTCAGGATCGGGGTCGAATATTCGGTAAAACCGATTTCTTCCATCTGCCGCCGGGTTTCGCGGATCACCGCGCTGCGCTTGACTAGATTGGCGTGCAGCGTTTCGCGCCGCAGATCGAGAAAGCGGTACCGCAGGCGGATGTCTTCGGGATATTCCTGCTCGCCCGCCACCGGCAGCGGCAATTCCTCCGCCCGGCTGAGCACAGCTGCGCCGCGCGCATAGACCTCGATCTCGCCGCTGGGCAGGTTGGGGTTCACAGTCGCGCCGCTGCGGGCCTTGACCTCGCCGTCGATAGTGACGACGCTTTCAAGCCGCAGACCTTCCAGCATGGCCAGGGCCGGGCTATCGCTATCGGCGACAATCTGCGTCATCCCATAGTGATCGCGCAGATCGACAAACAGCACCCCGCCGTGATCGCGCTTGCGGTGGACCCAGCCCGACAGGCGGATGGTCTGCCCGACATCGCTGGCACGCAGTGCGCCGCAGGTGTGGGAACGGTAAAGATGCATCGAAACACTTTCAATTCGGCCCGCTTTGAGGCAGGGGGAAGCCGCGGCTAACAGGCGATGGCTGCACATTTGTCAAGCCGCGGACCCGCATGGGGCCAACAACAGGGGCGCGATCCGCGCCCATACAGAAAAGAACGATGAAGATACATTCCCTTATTACCACGTCCGCCGCGCTCGCGGATCTGTGTGCCCGCCTCGCCAAGTCGGAGTTCGTGTGTGTCGACACCGAATTCATGCGCGAGAACACCTTTTGGCCTGAGCTGTGCCTGATCCAGATCGCTAATAGCGAGGAGGCTGCGGCGATTGATCCGCTCGTGCGCGATCTAGATATGAAGCCGCTGATGGACCTGCTGGTCAACAATGAGGACGTGCTCAAGATCTTTCACGCCGGCGGGCAGGACGTTGAGATCATCTACAACATCACCGGCAAGACCCCGCACCCGATTTTCGATACCCAGATCGCGATGATGGCGGTCAGTCAATCTGAACAGATCGGTTATTCCAACCTGGTCGAAAGCTGGCTGGGTACGGTGGTGGACAAGGGTGCGCGGTTTACCGATTGGTCGCGTCGGCCTTTAACCGACCGGCAGATCGATTACGCGATTGGCGACGTCACCTACCTTTCAACGATCTTCCCCAAATTGCTCAGGCGCCTGATCAAGACCGGGCGTGGGGTGTGGCTCAACGTCGAGATGGAAAAGCTCGCCGATCCGGCCAATTACCGCAACGATCCCAATCAGGCTTGGCAACGAATCAAAGCCTCCGGGCGCAACCCGGCGATGCTCGGGCGGCTGAAAGCACTGGCGCATTGGCGCGAGCTTGAGGCGCAAGACAAGAACATCCCGCGCGGGCGAATTGCGCGCGATGAAACACTGGCCGATATCGCCAGCCATCCACCCAAGGTGCAGGCCGATTTGGCCAAGGTGCGCGGACTTTCAGCCGGATGGCGCGACAACGAAATCGGTCGCCGGATGATGACGGCGATTAACGGTGCGAGCCCGATGACTGATGCCGAACTACCCGCACGAACTCCGCGCGGCGCGCCGCTGGGCAAGGAAGGCGCGCTTGTCGCCGATCTGCTTAAGTTGCTACTCAAGATTCGCAGCCGCGAGATAGACGTCGCCGCGCGGCTGCTGGCGCGGAGCGAAGACCTCGAACTGCTCGCTGCCGGGGTGCGCGAACTGCCGTTGTTGCAAGGCTGGCGGTTCGAGCAATTCGGCAAGGACGCACTCGATTTGGTTGAGGGCAAAATGGCCTTTGCCGTGGTCAATGGCCGGCTCAAGATGACCCATGTCGACGATGCCGAGGTAGCTGAAGCGGCGGCCAACGACACCGCCCAGACCAATGATGCCGGAACTGGCGAAGATGTCGAAGCGGCCGCAAATGACGATGAGCCCGGCGAAATGGCCGAGTGACGAATTACCTGCCCACGCTCAAGCAGCTGCAATATCTGGTAGCGCTGCATGAGCATGGTCACTTCGGTCGTGCTGCTGACGCCTGCTTTGTTTCCCAGTCAACCTTATCAAAGGGGCTGCTCGACCTCGAAACGCTGTTGGGCGTGATCCTGGTCGAGCGGACCAAGCGCTCAGTCCGGTTTACCCCGCTGGGCAATGCGGTGGTGGCCAAGGCGCACCGGCTGCTGCGCGAGGCCGAAGAACTGTCCGACATGGTCCACAGCGCTGGGCAGCCGCTGTCCGGCGAAGTGCGAATGAGCGTGATCCCGACCATCGCCCCGTTCCTGCTCCCGCGGATGTTACCCCGATTGCGGCGCGAGCGCCCGGCGCTCAAACTCTACTTGCGCGAAGAAACCAGCGCCGCTGCGATGGAATCGCTGCATCACGGCCGCTCGGATTGCGTGTTGCTGGCATTGCCGTTCCCCACGGGTGAGGTGGAGAAAGAGACGATCGAACTCGACGCGCTGTATGTGGCCTTCCCTAAGGATGATCCCCGCGATCCCCCGGCGGAAATCGATCCGGCCAAGATCGACGAGAGCCGCTTGCTGCTGCTCGAAGATGGACACTGCTTGAAGGAACACGCGTTGGCCGCCTGCAACCGCCCGGGACTGCGCGCTTCAGCCACGATGATCGGCACCAGCCTGCACACACTAGTGCAGATGGTCGATAATGGTCTGGGGCTGACGATGCTGCCCGAAATGGCGCTCGACGCCGGAATTTTGAACGGCACTAACGTGGTTGCCCGCCCGCTTAAGAGCCAGAACGCCAACCGCGAAATTGCACTGGTCTGGCGCAAGAACTCGCAGCGCGGGGATGAGTTTCGGTTGTTGGCAGAGGAATTACGTGCGGGTTAGCCGTCAAATAACCAGCACTGACTCACCGTAGGCCGCAAGCTGGCTGTCGCGGGTCATCAACCGCAACTGCTCGGACCGCGCAGTGGCAATCAGAAGCCGGTCAAACGGATCGCAGTCGATTGCCGGCAAGTCGTCGATCCCAGCCGCATGCCCGGGCGTGACTGGCAGAATCCCGATTCCAGTTTCTCCCAGCGCCGCCGCAAATGCGCGGCCCGACAAGGGCATATCGTCGGGTGACCCTTTGCGCAGCGACCATTTGATTGCCACCTCCCACACCGATGCAGCGCTGGCGTAAACCGCGCTGGATTGGTCGTCGATCAAGGTAATGGCGTCGACTGGCGGCCGGTCGCTGCCGGCTAATCGCCACAGCAAAATGTGCGTGTCGAGTAGCAACCTCAATCGCGAGGCGGCCCGAACGGTGCGGCAACTTCGGCATTTTGTTGGTCGATCATATCGGGCACAATTAACTGCCCCTTGAGCAGGCCCCAGCGCAAAGCCGGCTTCGCGTCGATCGGCACCAATCGCGCGGCGGGCTTGCCGTTGATCGCGATTACCACCTCGCGTTCGGCACCCGAACGCACAGCCGCCACCAGGCGAGACAGCTTCGTTTTTGCTTCATGCATGTTGACCATCGACATTGTATGGACTTAGCTAAACTTAGCTAATGTTCAATCCATGTGCTTCAAGCCGACCCGCAAGTAATCCCAGCCGGTAATCACGGTCAGCGCCGCCGCCGCCCACAATGTCGTCAGGCCAACGGTGTGCGGGACATTGACCTCGATCGCGCCCAACCACACGTTCCACCATGGGGTTGCCTGCCCCAAAATCAGCGCGCCGAGCGAAACTAACTGGAAGGTGGTCTTCCACTTGGCCAGCCGCGAGACCGGGATCGAGACTTGCAGCCCGCCGAGGAACTCACGCAGGCCCGAAACCGCGATTTCACGGATCAGGATAACCAGCCCCGCGATCACGTGCATATCGCCCACATACGGCCCGCGCATAACCCCTTGCGCTGCCAGCACCAGGATAACTGCGGCGACCATGATCTTGTCAGCAATCGGATCGAGGAACGCGCCAAGCTTGCTCACCGCGCCGTACGAACGCGCGACATAGCCGTCGAAATAGTCGGTCAGCCCCATCAGCGTGTACATCGCAAAGCCCAGACCATAGCCCAACCGCCAATCGGGCCACCACAACAGCGCCGCCAGCAGCGGCACCGCAACGATCCGCGACAGCGTCAACAAGTTGGGCAAGGTCAGCATTGCCTGCAGCCATAGCCGCCTAGCGTGCGGTGCAAAAGAGCGACTTATCGCTTGTTCACACGAGGCTAGTCGTTACGGTCCGGCGCAACCCGGGGCTGCACAAAGCGAATTCATGACAACCCAGACGCACCTGATTCACAGCCGGCGCTTTCTGCCGCTGTTTGTCACCCAATTACTCAATGCTTTCAACGACAACCTGTTCAAGAACGCGATGGTGCTGTTCGTCGTGTACAGCGTTTATAATTCCGAAGCCGCCGAAGGACAGTTCAGCGCGATTGCCTCGGCAGTGTTCATCCTGCCGTTCTTTATCCTTTCCGCCGTCTCGGGCCAGTTGGCGGATATGCGCGACAAGGCACGTATCATTCGAATCGTAAAAGCCTGCGAAATCGGCATTATGGCGATTGGTGCGGCCGGGCTGTTGATGGCTTGGCAGGGCATGGCGGTGACCACAGTGGCGATCCCGCTGATGCTGCTCGCACTGTTCGGGATGGGGGTGCATTCCACCTTTTTCGGCCCCATTAAATACGCGATCCTACCGCAGCATCTGCATCCGGACGAAGTGCTGGCCGGGACCGGGCTGGTTGAGGCGGGAACCTATATCGCAATACTGGCCGGCACGATCCTGGCCGGCTGGATTCCCGTGCAATGGGCCGCGGGGGGCGTGATCGTAACCGCAGTGATCGGCTACTTCACCAGCCGCTCGGTCCCCCCAGCCCCGCCGCATCACGAGCCCGAACCGCTCGATTTCCACCTGCTGCGTGCTTCCTACGATCTGGTCCGCAACACTGCTCATGATCGCCGGGTGTTTCTGGCGGTTATGGCGATTAGTTTCTTCTGGACCATCGGCACGGTGCTGTTCGTGCAATTTCCGCCGCTCGCCAAGAACGTGCTGACCGCCAGCAAAGAGGTGGCCAGCCTGTTCCTGGTGATCTTCTCAATTGGGGTGGCGATCGGCTCGCTATCGGTCAATGCGCTACTTAAAGGCACCGTATCGGCGCGCTATTCACCCTCGTCAGTACTGGCGATGGGGCTGTTCGTGGTTGGGTTCTTTATCGTTTGCCGCCAATGGACGACCAGTCCCGGCGGCGGCCTGCTTGACGTAACACACTTCATGGCACAGCCGCTGGCGGTGCCGCTGTTGCTGTGTCTGCTGGGCATCGCTGTGGCGGGCGGCATGTTCGTGGTGCCGCTTTATGCCTTCCTGACCACCTTTGTGGACAAGTCGCAGACCTCACGCACGATTGCCGCCAACAACATCGTCAATTCGTTCGCAATGGTGGTTGGCTCGCTGCTCGCCAGCGGACTGTCGTTCGCCGGTGTCCCAATTGTCCACCAGCTGTTGCTCAGCGCTGCGATGTGTCTGGTCGCTGCTTGGATCGCCCGCAAACTGGTTGCGGCCGAGCACGTTGCTCATGCAATATAGAGGCTGACCGCGATAAAGCAGGCGCAATAGGCCAGCAGAAACTCGCGCAGATCCTGCATCCAGCCAGGCCGCGCTCTCGGCACGGCCAGCGGCGCTTCGCTGCGGCGGATGTGGGGGGCAAGCCGGGCCAAGAATGGGTGGCGGGCCTGTTCATCGGTGAGTACTAGCGACCTTCTCATGGTGACCGGGTTAAGAACTTAGAAACCATCGCGCCACCCGAAAAATAGCCGTTAACGACCCCGTTCCCATAGTGGCACAGTAATCATGGCGGGTGTGAAATCGTCGCTCCGCGTTGCGGGAGCGCACCCGGTTCGCTAAACCCCGGCAATGACCGGACACACGACAGTTAACGGCGGACGGCTGCTCGTCGATTGCCTCATCGCCCAAGGCGCAAACCGTATTTTCACTGTGCCGGGCGAAAGCTTTTTAGCCGTGCTTGATGCGCTGTACGATTCGCCCGAAATCCACACCGTGGTTTGTCGGCAAGAAGGCGGCGCGGCATTCATGGCCTGCGCTGATGGAGCACTGACCGGAAAACCCGGGGTATGCTTTGTCACCCGCGGCCCCGGCGCTACCAATGCGAGCATCGGCGTTCACGTCGCGATGCAGGATTCGCAGCCGATGTTGCTGTTCATTGGCGATGTCGATCGCGGCATGAAGGATCGCGAGGGGTTTCAGGAAGTCGATTTCGGGGCGATGTTCGCGCCGCTCGCCAAGCTGGTGCTGCGGATCGATGATCCCGCGCGGATTCCGGAATATGTCGCGCGGGCGTGGAGCGTAGCCGTATCCGGTCGTCCGGGACCGGTGGTGATCGCACTGCCCGAGGATATCTTGCTGCAAGCGGTCAGCGGCGTTTCCCCCCGCCCCGCGATCCACCGCCCAGCACAGGCCGTGTGCGCCGAAGCGATGCGCGAGTTGATGGCCCTGGTCGCCAGAGCCGCCGCGCCCGTCGCGATCGTCGGTGGTGCGGGCTGGCACGCCAAGGCACGCGAACACTTTACCGCTTTTGCAGAACAAATCGGGCTGCCTGTGGCGGGGGCATTTCGCCGCCAGGACGCGATCGCTAATTCTAGCCCGGTCTGGGCCGGCAATCTGGGCTATGGCCCAAATCCCAAGCTGGTTGAGCGGATCAAGGCCGCCGATCTAGTAATTGCGGTCGGCGCGCGGCTAGGTGAGGCAACCACCGACGGTTACAGTTTGATCACGCCCGATCATCCAGGGCAGGTGCTGGTCCACGTACATCCCGATCCAAACGAGCTGGGCCGGGTTTACTGCCCTGACCTAGCGATCTGTGCCGGTATGGCCGAATTCGCCGAGGCCGCAGCCTTATGGGACAATGAACTGAAAGCATTCGCTGGCGGGCAGGAAGCCCATCGAGAATGGCTCGAATGGACCACTGCGAAGCCTGCACCCTATGCGCTCGACATGGCCGCCTGTGTCACCGCAATGCGCGAGGCCCTGCCGAGCGACAGCATAATCTGCAACGGCGCGGGCAACTTCTCAGGCTGGTGGCACCGCTATTGGCGTTATGATGGCTTTCCGACCCAGTTAGCGCCGACCGCCGGAGCGATGGGTTACGGAGTTCCTGCAGCAGTTGCCGCGGCTTTGCGCCATCCCGAACGGACCGTTGTGGCGCTGGCCGGCGACGGCGATTTCCTGATGAACGGACAAGAGCTGGCCACCGCGGTGCAATACGGCTGCGACTTGTTGGTCATACTGGTCGACAACAGCGCTTACGGCACCATCCGGATGCACCAGGAACGCGAGTTTCCATCACGCATTTCGGCAACAACGCTGCGCAACCCGGATTTTGCCGCTTTGGCGCAGGCCTATGGCGGATGGGCGGCGCGGGCCGAAACCACCGCGCAGTTCATTGATGCTTTGGCCGAGGCCCGGAAGCGCAAAGGGCTGCGCCTGCTGCACCTGGTGATCGACGTGGAACAATTGAGCGCGGGCGGAGCGACGATCTCGGGGCTGAGGGCGCGGGCGAAGTAGGGCTCAGGCGGGCCGCTCAGATAGTTTCACAATATGCGCCCACTCGGTCGGTTTGACTGGCGAGACCGACAGGCGGAACTTGGTCAGCAGGTCCATCTCGGCCAGCTTTGGGTCGGCCTTGATCTCTTTCAAGGTCACCGCCCGCGCGAGCTTTCTGACTGGTTTCAGTTTGACCGAGGTCCAGCGCCCGGTGTCATCGGTCGGATCCTGAAACCCGGCCTGGGTAATCTGCGCAATGCCGACAATCTCCACTCCAACGTTGGAATGATAGAAAAACACCTGATCGCCAACCGCCATAGCCCGCAAGTGAAGCCGCGCGGTGTAGTTGCGTACCCCGTCCCAGGTGCCCTCACCCTCCGCCAACAGGTCGTCCCAGCCGTAAACATCGGGCTCGGACTTGAGCAACCAGTAGGATGTGTTTTTGGTCATGCCAGCGCCCCGAAAAAGGTCTATGGCGCGCCCATAGCAAGGCAATCACGGACCCGTCCACCAATGGTACTCGATAAACTCCCCGTCCTTTCGCTCGCCGATGACAAGGCCGAGTTCGCGCAGGCCATCGGCGAAAGTTTCCGCGCGTTCGGCTTTGCTCTGGTCAAAGATTTTGCAATTGACCACGGCCTGATCGAGCGGGCGTGGCAATTGTCCGAACAGTTTTTCAACCTGCCCGAGGCGGAGAAGCGCAGCTATCACAATCCGGCGATTGCCGGCGCGCGCGGCTATACCCCGTTCGGGGTGGAGATCGCCAAAGACGCCAAGGCCCATGATCTGAAGGAATTCTGGCATATCGGGCGCGATTTGCCCGCAGGCAGCCCGCTCGCGGATATGTCGATGCCGCCCAACGTCTGGCCGGCCCGGCCTGACGAATTTCGCGCAGTATTTAGCGAGCTTTACCGCCAATTTGATGCGACCGGCGCCACCATCCTGGCGCGGATCGCGACCTATCTCGGGCTTGATGAGCATTGGTTCGACGCCGGGATCGATCAGGGTAACTCAGTCATGCGGCTGTTGCATTACCCCCCCATCGATGGGCTCGATGGCGAGGCGATCCGCGCCGGCGCGCACGGCGATATCAACCTCATCACATTGCTGCTCGGTGCCGAAGAGGCCGGGCTCGAGCTACTAACCCGCGAGGGCAACTGGATTCCAGCCAATCCACCCGCCGGTGCGCTGGTCGTCAATGTAGGGGACATGCTGGAACGGTTGACCAACCACCGCCTGCCCTCGACCATTCACCGGGTGCGCAATCCTGATCCGGCGCGGGCCGCGTTCAGCCGCTATTCGATGCCGTTCTTCTTGCATTTACGCAGCGATTTTCCGATCCGCACGCTGCCGCAATGCATCACTGCGGAGCATCCCGACCGCTACCCAGTGCCAATCCTGGCCGACGAGTTTCTGCAGCAACGGCTGCACGAGATCGGTCTCAAAAAATAATTCTGCCTTGCACTGGCATGAACTTAAGCCGGTTTTAACGCTATTTTCAGCCCTTCCTGCGACACCTGCGCACTAATCAAGCAGAGGAAGCACGTGTGGCGCAAGCCAAAGTGACCATGACAGCGAGCACCGCCCAAACAACGCGAATGGGGCGAACGAACCGCGATGTTTTGACCTTGGGGATTGCAATTGCTGCTATCGTCATGTTCGTTGGCACCGGCGGGTCGGTGCTGCCGCAGATTGTGCGTGCCATGGCCGGGCAAGGCGACGGACCTGATCGGCTCCTTACCAATGCACTATTGCTCAACATCGCTCTGATCATTTTTGGTTGGCGGCGATACCGTGATCTGGCTGCAGAAGTGACTGAGCGCCGCAAGGCCGAAGATCAGGCTCGTGATCTGGCCGAACATGATGCGTTAACCGGTTGCCTCAATCGGCGCAGCATTGGCGCCGCCGCAGCGGCACTGGTATCCGCGGCGCAGGCCCAAGGGCATGCCGCAGCTTTCATTATGCTCGACCTCGACCGGTTTAAGCAGGTTAACGACGTCAACGGCCATGCCGCGGGCGATGCCTTGTTACGCGAAGCGGCCAATCGGATCAGGGAAGCCCTTCCCCCACAAGCGTTGTTGGCTCGGCTGGGCGGAGATGAATTTGCCGTGGTCATACCGTTTGTGCCATCGCGATGTGACGAGATCGAACAACTGGCTGAGGCGCTGATCGCCACTGTGGCCCAGCCTGTGCACCACGGCGAAATTCAGATTGAGACCACGATCTCTGTAGGGATCAGCCGCGCCGAACCCGATCAGCTAATTGATACGCCGGCGCTGCTGCATATGGCCGACATCGCCATGTACCACGCCAAGCGCAACGGCCGGAACTGCTTGGCCTGGTTCGAAGCAAACATGGAAAGCGAGCAACGCTTTCGCTCCGAGCTCGCCGCAGGCATCCGGCGCGGCATCCCGCTAGGTGAATTCGTCCCCTATTATGAAAAGCAGATCGATCTTGAAAGTGGGACAATCACAGGGTTCGAAATGCTGGCACGGTGGAACTCGCCCAAGCTGGGCTTGGTCAACCCCGAGATCTTCATTCCTGTGGCGGAGGAAATTGGCCTGATCGGTCCGCTTTCCGAAAACCTCATTCGCCAAGCGCTGCACGACGCGCGCGACTGGGATTCTCGCCTGACCCTATCGGTCAATATTTCGCCGGTGCAACTGCGCGATCCGTGGTTTGCCCAAAAATTGCTCAAAATCCTGGTCGAGGCCAATTTCCCTCCCAGCCGTTTAGAAATCGAAGTTACCGAGAGCTGTCTCCACGAGAATGTTGGGCTGGTGCGAACGCTGATTACCAGCCTCAAGAATCAGGGAATTACCGTCAGCCTCGATGATTTCGGCACTGGCTATAGCTCGCTGTCGCAACTTCGCAGTCTGCCCTTCGACCGGATTAAAATCGATCGCAGTTTTGTGATGTCGCTACTTGACGACAAAGATAGTGCGACAATCATCCAATCAATCATTTCGTTGGGCGAAGGACTGGGCTTACCCGTCATCGCCGAGGGGATTGAAAACGAACAGGTGTTGGCCGCGCTGCGCAGCTTCGGCAAATTCAAGGGCCAAGGATACCTTTATGGCTACCCCGAACCAGCCGATCGCACCGCGGCAGAGCTGGCGTCGCTCAACCTGTTGCTCGAATCGACGGTTGCGCCTGTAGCAGCGACCAAGCGGCGCACAGCCGGCTAGACGCCGCCACTTTACGTACCCGACCGCAGCGCATAGAGCGCGACCCATGCGGGTTCCCTTCGTCAAGATGCACGGACTGGGCAACGATTTCATCGTGCTGGACGCGCGCGCCGATGCGCTACCAGAGATCAGCCGCGCATTGGCCGCCGCGCTGGCGGACCGGCAGACCGGGATTGGCTGCGATCAATTGATCCTGCTCGAGCGTTCAACCACTGCCGATTTGAAGATGCGGATTTTCAACCACGATGGCGGCGAGGTCGAGGCCTGCGGCAACGCCAGCCGCGCAGTTGGCTTGTTGCTGGGCAAATCCGCGCAGATCGAGACTCTGGGCGGGCTGCTCGCGGTCGATCCGGGCGATGGCGGGATTGCAGTCGAGCTGGGCGCGCCGCGCTTTGAATGGGACCAGATCCCGCTGGCCTATCCGATGGACACACATCTGATGCCCGTCGCCTGGGAAGCACTGGACGGGCCGATCGCCGTCAACGTCGGCAACCCCCACGTGGTGTTCTTCGTCCCCGATTGTAGCGCGGTTGAACTTGATCGGCTCGGCCCTGAAATCGAACACGATCCGCTGTTTCCCGACCGGATCAATGTCAACGTCGCAACCATCGAAAACCGTGGCCGGATCCGCCTCCGGGTGTGGGAACGCGGCGTGGGCGAGACCCGCGCATGTGGCACCGGAGCCTGCGCCACCGCAGTTGGCGCGATGCGGCGCGGATTGGTCGATCGCACTGTGACTGTCGCCCTACCGGGCGGCGAGCTGGTGATCGCTTGGTCAGATCAGGGCATCATCCGCATGATTGGCCCGGCGGCGGAGAGCTTTCGCGGCACCTTTGAAGCTACCGACTACGGAGCACCGGCTTGAGCCTCGAAGTCATATCGCTTGGGTGCCGGCTCAATCTCTCAGAGAGTGAGACGTTGCGCGCAATGCTGCCTGCGGACGCCGATCTGGTGGTGATCAACAGCTGCGCAGTGACGGCCGAAGCCGTGCGCCAGACTCGTCAGGCGATCCGCCGCGCGCGGCGCGAGCATCCGGACGCGCGGCTGTTGGTGACGGGGTGCGCCGCTGAAGTCGAGCGCGCCGCGCTGGCCGCCATGCCTGAAGTGGACGGGCTGGTGGCCAACGCCGCCAAACTCGATCCGCGCGCGTGGAACGTGCCGATGGTTACGAACAAACTTGACCAGACCCGCCATAGCCGCGCCTTCATCGCGGTGCAGAACGGCTGCGATCATGCCTGCACATTCTGCGTGATCCCGCAGGGCCGTGGACCGAGCCGCTCACTGACAGTGAGCAAAGTGCTCCGTGAGGTTGAGCGCCATCTGGCGCGTGGCGCGCAGGAGGCGGTGTTGACCGGGGTCGATCTGACCAGTTGGGGCCACGATCTGCCGGGCGCGCCGCCGCTTGGCCATTTGGTTGCCGCGATTTTGGCGGAGTTCCCGCAGCTCCCCCGGCTCAGGCTGTCTTCGCTCGACGGGATCGAGATCGACCCCGCGCTGTTTGATCTTATCGCCGCGGAACCCC
>JAYTIS010000145.1:0-1835 GCA_043731725.1 Novosphingobium sp. | reverse complement strand
CCGTGCCGACCTGGAGCAAGTAGATCCGCGCGATATCGCCGCTGGTCGCGCCCAGCACCTTCAAGGTCGCCACGCTCCCGCGCCGCGCCTCAAGGTATGATGACACCCCGCCGCCGATGCCGATCCCGGCGATCGCCAGGGCAGCGAGCCCGACCAGCACAAGGAAATCGCCCATCCGGCTGACGAACCGCTCGGCTCCGGGTGAGGCATTGTCGCGGGTACGCAGTTCGAAGCCCGATGAAGGGAACTGCTTCTTGAGTCGGTCGGCCAGGCCCTGCGCATCACTGCCGGGACCCATCGCAATCCGGTATTTGGCCCGGTACATTGCGCCGGGCGCGGTGAGGCCCGCGCGCTGCGGAACATCGGCGGCGACGATCACCACTGGGCCGAGCGTGAAGCCTTCGCCCAGCCGGTCCGGCTCCGATGCGATGATGCCGCCGACCTTGAACGGCAGGCTGCCAATCGTGATGGAGTCGCCCGGCTTCACCCCCAGCCGCTGCGCTGCGCCTTCGGCGATCCACGCGGTATCAGGTGGCGGAGCCCCGGCGCTTCGCCCGTCCTGCAGGGTAAACTGCCCGACCAGCGGCCAGGCCTGATCGATCGCCTTCAATTCCACCGGCGCGGCCAGATCGCCAGCGCGCGCCATGGCTTGCAGGCGCGTGCCGCCCGAGACCTTGCCGGCCTTGGCAAAGGCAGCGTTTTCAGCCGGACTGGCCGCGCGCTGCCACACCGCAACTTCAACGTCGCCGCCGAGGATCGTGCGGCCGCGGCTGGCCAGTTCGCTCTGGATCGCGCCGGTGAGCGTGCCGATTGCCGCCAGCGTACCGACGCCAAGGAACAGGCAAACGAGCAGCAGCCGCAGCCCCTTGAACCGCGCCGACAGGTCGCGGCGCGCGATGGTCCAGGCAGTGCGCCAAGGGGTCATGCGGCGTCGTCGCTCGCGATGCGGCCATCGGCGAGGGTAACAATGCGCTCGCACCGCGCTGCCAACGCGGAATCATGGGTGATCACCACCAGTGTCGCCCCGCTCTCGGCGCGGCGGGCAAACAGCAAATCCATCACGCTGCTGCCAGTCGCGGCGTCGAGATTGCCGGTGGGTTCGTCAGCGAACACTAGCGCGGGCTTGGGAGCAAGCGCGCGGGCGATGGCAACGCGCTGCTGTTCACCGCCCGAAAGCTGGGCCGGGTAGTGGCCGAGCCGCTCGCCAAGCCCGACCGCAGCCAGCTCGGCCTCGGCCCGCGCTTTCGCATCGGGTATCCCGGCGAGTTCGAGCGGGGTCATGACATTTTCGAGCGCGGTCATAGTCGGGAGCAAGTGGAACGCCTGCAGCACCACCCCGATCCGCCCGCGCCGCGCCAGCGCCAGCGCATCCTCGCTCATCGCCGAAAAGTCTTCGCCCGCGACCCGAAGGCTGCCGCCGCTGGCCCGTTCGAGGCCGGAGAGCACCGCCATCACGCTGCTCTTTCCCGAGCCTGAAGGGCCGAGCAGCGCGAGTGTCTGGCCATAAGGGACACTCAGGTCGATCCCGCGCAGCACTTCCACTGCGCTGTCGCCGGAACCAAGGCTGAGGGTAAGATTATGGGCCGCAATCGCGGGCAGGGGGCTTGTCACGTCGCGGGGATGCCATAGCTAGAGGGCAGACAGAAGGAAGTTGCAGAATGAAATGGAAGTTGATGGCTCTGCTTGCAACCCCCCTGGCACTGGTGGGATGCAAGGAATCGACGCAGGCACCTGCACCGCAGCCCACCGCCGCCGTCACTGCTGCACCCGTGGCAGGCGAGATGACCGTGCTCGCGCTCGGTGATAGCCTGTTTGCTGGATACGGATTGGGTCCG
>JAYTIS010000144.1:0-2279 GCA_043731725.1 Novosphingobium sp. | reverse complement strand
GCGGTGAGCTTCGAGACCGCCGAATACACCGCCAACTCGGACGGGATCGGCACGCTGCGCCTGCTTGAGGCAATCCGCATCCTCAAGCTGGAAGAAAAGTGCCGGTTCTACCAAGCCTCGACCAGCGAGCTCTACGGGCTGGTCCAGGAAGTGCCGCAGCGCGAAAGCACCCCGTTCTATCCGCGCAGCCCATACGCGGCGGCCAAGCTCTATGCTTACTGGATCACGGTCAATTACCGCGAAGCTTACGGCATGCACACCTCGAACGGGATCTTGTTCAATCACGAAAGCCCGCTGCGCGGCGAGACTTTCGTGACCCGCAAGATCACCCGCGCTGCGGCGGCGATTTCGCTCGGGCGGCAGGATGTGCTCTACCTCGGCAACCTCGATGCCCAGCGCGACTGGGGCCATGCCCGCGAATATGTCGAAGGCATGTGGCGCATGCTCCAGCAGGACCAGGGCGATGACTATGTGCTCGCGACCGGGGTCACCACCACGGTGCGCCAGTTCGTCGAATGGGCCTTTGCGGACGCCGGGATCGACCTTGAGTGGCGCGGCACCGGGGTGGAGGAGCAAGGCTTCTGCACCAAAACCGGCGCGCTGCGGGTGGCGATCGATCCGCGCTACTTCCGCCCGACCGAGGTTGATCTGCTGATCGGCGATCCCACCAAGGCGCGCGAAAAGCTGAGCTGGAGCGCGACGATCGGGGTTCGCGATCTGGTCCGAGAAATGGTTGAGGCTGACCTGCTGACCATGCGCTCTGCCCCGATCGAACGCGGCAACTGACGATGGGCGCGGTGCCGTTCGAGCTTACCGGCAAACGCGTGTGGGTCGCCGGGCACCGCGGCATGGTTGGCAGCGCGATTGTGCGCCGGCTGGCCAGTGAGCAGTGCGAAGTCATCACAGCGGGCCGCGACGAACTGGATCTTACCGACCAGCGCGCGGTGCTCGGCTGGATGCACAACCAGCGCCCCGAGGTGGTGGTGCTCGCCGCCGCGCGGGTTGGCGGAATCCTGGCCAACGATACGATGCCGGTCGAATTCCTGCGCGATAACCTGCTGATCGAAACTTCGGTGCTGACCGGCGCTGAATCGGCCGGGGTGGAGAAGCTGCTGTTCCTCGGCTCGTCGTGCATTTACCCCAAGCATGCCGAGCAGCCGATCAAGGAAGAGGCGCTGCTCACCGGGCCCTTGGAGCCGACCAACGAATGGTACGCGATCGCCAAGATCGCCGGGATCAAGCTCGCCCAAGCCTATCGCCGCCAATATGGCTGCGACTTCATCAGTGCGATGCCGACCAATCTCTATGGCCCCTGCGACAACTTCGATTTGAATGCCAGCCACGTCATGCCCGCACTGATCCGCAAGGTGCACGAGGCCAAGGCCAGCGGCGGCGAAGTGGTGGTCTGGGGCAGCGGCACCCTGCGCCGTGAATTCCTGTACGTCGACGATTGCGCCGATGCCTGCGTCCACCTGCTCAAGCATTATTCGGATGACAGCCACGTCAACGTCGGTTCGGGCAGCGATGTCTCGATCATGGAGCTGACCCTGCTGGTGATGGAAGTGGTGGGCTATGACGGCCCGGCGGTGACCGATCCTTCGAAGCCCGATGGCACCCCGCGCAAGCTGATGGACAATGGTAAACTCGCAGCGCTCGGGTGGCAGCCCAAAACCGAATTGCGCGACGGGATCGCGAAAAGCTTCGCTGCATTCCTCAGCGGTGAGGGCCGCGGGCTCTAACTGCCGCGCTCGTGCGGCACCTCGATGTCCGCCAGCAGGTCTTTCGCCGCAAGCCCAGTTTCGTTGACCAACCCTTCGGGATCGGGATGGATCAGGATCTCGATCCCGGGGAATTCGCGCAGCAGCTTGTCCTCGATCTCGTCCATCACGTCGTGTGCCTCGCGCACGGTCATGTCCGGGCTTACCGAGACATGGAACTGCACGAAATCGCGGTTGCCCGATGACCGCGTGCGCAGGTCGTGCAAGCCTTTGAGTTCAGGGTGCATGGCGACGACTTCGAGGAACTGCGCCTTGCGCGCGTCAGGCCATTCGTGATCCATCAGCTGTTCGACCGCTTCCTGCGAGGCGTACCACGCGCCCCAGCCGAGCCACAATGCAATGCCGAGACCGAACACCGCGTCCGCGTTCGGCACCCCGGCATATTGATCGAGCGCCAAGGCCGCGATCACCGCGAAGTTGAGCACCAGGTCGGACTTGTAATGCAGGTGATCGGTCGAGATCGCGAGCGAGCCGGTGCTCCTGATCACCCGGCGCTGCCAC
>JAYTIS010000143.1:0-1795 GCA_043731725.1 Novosphingobium sp. | reverse complement strand
AGGCTGCTGCGGGGCGCCTGAAACAGGCTCACCGGGCGGCTGGAAGCGCGCGTATGGCGAACCGCCGCGCGCTTGGCAAGACCCTTATGCCTCGGTTTCATCCTCGTCGAGCACAGGTGGGCCGGCCAGCGCGTAACCATCTGCAAGCCAGCGCACAAGGTCACGGTCTTTACACCGCGCCGAACAGAACGGCGTGAATTCTTCGCTGCGCGGTTTGCGGCAAATCGGGCATTTGCGGGTGGTAGTCATACGGCCACCGCCTGCGCGAAACCGCCATCGAGCGCAAGCGCCGGGTTGTCTTCCCAGCATAGCATGCGCCCGCTGCGGCGGGTGAGCTCGGCCTGCCATTCGGCGGTTGTCGCGCGGTGCACTGCGGGGTGAGCAATCAGCAATAACTTGCCAGGTTGCGCGACTTGTTCGGCCCGGCGCATCAGCAGCCGTGCAGCGGCGCGCGCCCGACCTGTCGCCAAGGTATGCAGCAACGATGAACGCTCAAGCCGGGCAACTAGCTGCACGAAACCAAACCCGTTCATTGCGGTGCGTTCGTGCGGCCAATCGCGCAGCGCATCGGCCAAGGCAGTGTCAACCGCCTGCCGGTCGGCTTTAGCCGGCAGCGTCGGAAAATCGATCCCGATCGAACCGGCCAGATCGAGCCGTGCCAGCGCCGCCGCGATTGCTGGCACGGCGGCCAGCGACAGCTCGCGCGGGGGCAGGGTGCCGTCGATATCGATCACGGTCATCGCCGGGGCCGGGGTCAGGGTGAGCGATCCGCCCGTAAAGTCTACCGTGCCACTCCAGGCTTCGGCGAAGAGCTCTTCCCACAGGCCCGGGGGGAACAGACGAACAACGCGCGCGTCGAGAGTTTCGGCCAGGCGTGGGGCGGGGCCGGCCGCTTGCTCGGTTGGCCGGGCCTGCGCACGCTTCAGCCGCCCGGTTTCAGCCATCGCGGCGCGGGTTACGACCAAGTGCAGCGGCGCGCCTTCGGTGACCTCACGCGGTAGGCCGGTGACGAGTACCTCTTCGCCTGAGGGAAACCGAGCAGTACCGCGCTTGGAACCTGCAAGCCGCGAGATGAGCACCGTATCGGCCACTTCACCAGCCGCCAGCGCGCCGTGGACCTGCAGTCGCGCCGCCAAGGCGTTGCCGCCATCGACCAGCACCGCCCGGTCCTCGCCGATGCCGTGCTCGACGCACCAGCCATCTGGCCACTCAGCCAAGGCGAAACCCTGCCGCGAGCAGCAGCGCGCGGGTTTCGAATAGCGGGAGCCCCATCACACCCGAATGACTGCCCGAAATCCATGCGATCAGTCCTTCGGCGCTGCCTTGGATGGCATAGCCGCCAGCTTTGCCATGCCATTCGCCGCCCGCGATATAGGCCTCGATCTCGTCCGGGGAGAGCGATTTGAAGCGGACGATGGTTTCAGACAAGCGTTCACGCAAGGTGCCGTCTGGAGCCTTGAGGGTGATCGCCGAAAACACGCGGTGACGGCGGCCTGAAACCAGTTTGAGGCAATGCCGCGCGGTCGCTTCATCTTCGGCTTTGGGCAAGATACGTCGGCCCATTGCGACGACGGTATCACCCGCGAGCACATGCGCCGCGCCGCCGCTGACCGCTATGGCCTTCTCGCGCGCCATTCGCGCCGCGTAGTCGCGTGGTACCTCGGCTTTGTGCGGGGTTTCATCGATATCGGCGGCGGCAACGGCGCTCGGCTCGATCCCCAAGCGCGCGATCAACTCACGGCGGCGTGGGCTGGCAGATGCGAGGATCAGGTCAGGCCCAGTCATTGTGCGCCAT
>JAYTIS010000142.1:0-17342 GCA_043731725.1 Novosphingobium sp. | reverse complement strand
TCAGCCGGTCGGCCAGCGCCTGCCAATCCGCCAGTTCGAGCACGATGCCGAAGTGCGGCACGGGCACACCGTGGCCATCGACCGGGTTGTTCCCCGCATCGCTGCTCGCGCGTTCGCCCACGCAATGGGCCACGATCTGGTGGCCGTAGAAATCGAAATCGATCCAACTGTCCGAACTGCGCCCTTCAGGACAGCCCATCACTTCGCCCCAAAAGCGGCGCGCGACAGTTAGATCATGCACCGGGAAAGCGAGATGGAACGGGCGCAGGCTCATAGTGATCCTTGTATTTGTTCAGACTCGACACGCGCAAGCTGAATGTTTAGCGCGCTAACCTATGAAGCTGATCATCGGCAATAAAAACTATTCGAGCTGGTCGCTGCGCGGCTGGCTGGCGTGCAAGCAATCGGGCCTGGCGTTCGAAGAAATTCAGGTCCCGCTTTACGGCGATGACTGGAATTCCACCAAAAAACAAAATGATGACATCGCTCCCTCATCGGGCAAAGTGCCGGTGTTGTGGGACGGCGACGCGGTGGTGTGGGACAGTCTGGCGATCATCGAATACCTGTCCGACAAAGTCGGGCGCGATCGGTTCTGGCCCAAGGATGACGATGCTCGCGCGATGGCGCGATCGATGGTCGCGGAAATGCATTCCTCATTCGCGGCGCTGCGCAACCAGTGTCCGATGAATATTCGCCGCAAAGTCGAAGACGCAGCGATTGACGAAGAGGCCAAAGAGGACGTGGTTCGCATCCTGACGCTGTGGGCCGAGGCTCGCGCCCGCTTTGGCTGCGGCGGCCCCTACCTGTTCGGCACGTTCAGTGCGGTGGATATTTTCTATGCCCCGGTGGTCAGTCGCTTCATTTCGTACGGCGTGGCCGTGCCGGGCTTTGCACTGGCTTATATGGAAGCGGTGTGGAGCCACGAATGGCTGCAAAGCTGGATCGCCGCCGCCGAGGCCGAAGACTGGGTGATCGAACAGTTTGAGACCGAGCCGCCCAAGCACTAATGCGCTAGAAGCTGCTGCCATCTTTGCGGCATTGCTCTTCCGCCCCGGCAAACAGGTGCATATCGATATCGGGATAGTGGCAGGCGCTGTCCGCTGGCCGCCCAATCGCCACATATATGCATGGCGCATCGGAGCGGTTCTGCAACACATGGCCATTGCCATCGTTTTTGGCGAACGCGGCCACGTCTCCGGCACGCATCTTTGTTTCGCCGCTGTCGTCCACCAACACCGCCTCTCCCGCCAGCATCACCACCAGTTCGTCTTCGCCTTCGTGCCAGTGGCGCTGGCTCGACCAGGCACCGGGCTTCAATACCACATGGCTCGCGCCGAAATCACTCAGACCGGCGGCGGGAGCAAGGCGGCGATACCAGCGTTCCTGCACCACATCGGCAAATTCCGGAGGGTAGCCGGTGGCATTGGTCTGAGCGATTGCATCAAGGTCGAGCTTGGGCATCGGGAACTCCGGCTTGTCACTGCACCGCATAGTCCATATGCCGGGACTGAGCCATGACCGTTACCCAACCCTCCGTTATCGATCTGGCCGAAGCGCTGATCGCCTGCCCCAGCGTAACCCCCGCTGCCGGGTTGGTGTTCGATTGTCTGCAAGGTCAGCTCGAACCATTGGGTTTTGCGGTGCACAGATTCCATGCCGGCGAAGCCCCCGACGGACCGGTCGAGAATCTGTTCGCTATCCGCCAAGGACCGCCGGGCAGTCGCCACTTCGCCTTTGCCGGGCACGTCGATGTGGTGCCCCCCGGCGAAGGCTGGACCAGCGCGCCGTTTGCCCCCGAACTGCGAGGCAACCTGCTTTATGGGCGCGGCGCGGTCGACATGAAGGGCGCGATCGCGGCGATGGTCAGCGCCGTGGCCGTGGTACCGCAAGAGGCTGGCACAATCAGCTTTATCATCACCGGCGACGAGGAGGGCCCCGCACGGTTCGGCACTGTGGCGCTGATCGAACATATGCGCAGCGTCTGCGCGGTGCCCGATCTGTGCCTGGTGGGCGAACCGACTTCGGTAAACCGCTTAGGTGACATGATGAAAATCGGTCGGCGCGGCTCGACCAACATCTGGTTGGAGGTGGCCGGCAAAGAAGGCCACGTCGCCTACCCGCATCTGGCCGACAATCCGATCCCCAAACTTATCGCCGTGCTGGCCGAGCTGGGCGCGCTGGTGCTCGATGAGGGGACCGACTGGTTTCAGGCCTCGAACCTTGAGGTGACCGAGCTGACGGTGGGCAACCCCGCCACCAACGTGATCCCACCGCGCGCCTCGGCCCGGGTCTCGATCCGGTTCAACGATCTGCAATCGGGCACGGACCTGGGCGAGCGGGTTCGCGCCGTCGCCGAGCGTCACGGCGGCACCGCACGGCAGGTGATCTATGGCGAGGCTTTCTTAACCCCGCCGGGTGACTTTTCCACTCTGGTCAGCGCGGCGGTTGAGGCCGAGACCGGGATTGCTCCCGAAGCCAGCACCACCGGGGGCACTTCGGATGCGCGGTTCCTCAAGGACCTGTGCCCGGTGATCGAATTCGGGCTGTGCAACGCCACCATGCACAAGCGCGACGAGGCGGTGGCCGTGCCCGATCTTGAGGCTTTGGTGCGGATCTATGTGCGGGTGGCGCGGGCGGCATTGGCAGGCTGATTGCCCCGCCCCCGGCCCCCTGATAGGCTGCCCAAAATCAAAACTGCATTGGGGAGCGCAATACCATCATGACAGCACCGCGATCAGCCTTCGGCTGGCTCATCCACCTGCTCACGCGCTACCTCACCTGGTGCATCATGGTCGGGATGCTGCTGGGCGTGGCGGTCGGCTACTTGGTGCACGAAGACCAGCTAACTGGCGTGATGAGCAATGCCTATTGGATAAAAAGCTTCGGCACGCTCTCGGCGATCTTCCTCAACCTGATCAAGATGCTGGTCGCACCGCTGGTGCTGGGAACAATCATTTCAGGGCTGGCGCATATGAACGACAGCGCCGCCGTGGGCCGGATTGGGTTCCGCGCAATCCTATGGTTCATTGTCGCCAGCCTGATCTCGATCAGCCTGGGGCTGGTCATGGTCAACTTCTTCCAGCCCGGTGTCGGCGTCGATCTGACTGCGCCGGTGAAGGCAGTGGGCGAGGTCAAGAAGCTCGATCTGTTTGAATTCATCGAGCACGTCTTCCCCAAGAACCTGTTCACCGCGCTCAGCGAAAACAACGTGCTGCAGATCCTGGTGTTCTCGCTGTTTGCTGGGATCGGACTAACCGCGATTGGCGAAAAAGGTCGGCCATTGGTGCGCGCGGCCGAAGCGCTGGCCGAGCTGATGCTGCAGGTTACCGGCTATGTCATGCGGTTCGCCCCGTTCGCCGTATTCGGCGCGCTGGCCAAAGTGGTGGCCGAAAACGGCTTGGGCATCCTTGGCACCTATGTGCAGTTGCTGGGCGAATTTTATCTCAGCCTGGCGATTTTGTGGACTTTGCTGATCGGGGTCGGCTGGGTATTCCTGCGCGGCCGCGTGTTCACACTGGTGCGCTATGTGCGCGAGCCGGTGATGATCGCTTTCTCGACCGCGAGCAGCGAAGCCGCGATGCCCAAACTGTTCGAGCAGCTTGACCGGTTTGGCATCCCGCGCCGGATTTCGGGCCTGATGGTGCCGCTGGGTTATTCGTTCAACCTCGACGGCTCGATGATGTACGCCAGTTTCGCAACGATATTCATCGCGCAGGCTTATGGCCATCATCTATCGGCCCTGCAGCAGATTTTGATCCTGCTGACGCTGATGATCAGTTCGAAGGGGATCGCCGCTGTGCCGCGCGCCAGCCTGGTGGTGATCGCCGCGACGCTGGCGATGTTCGATCTGCCGGTGGAAGGCATCGCGCTGGTGCTCGCGATCGATCAGTTCCTCGACATGGGCCGAACCGCCACCAATGTGCTGGGCAATGCCGTGGCCACTTCAGTGATCACCAAGTGGGAAGGCATGCTCCAGCCGCCGTTCGATCCCGAGGGTGAAGACCCGCACGCGCCGGGTGAAACCCCTGAGCACGGGACGAAGGGCCTGCACCTCGATCCGGCGTGAGTCCGATTGAACTGATCGAGTGCGATCCGGGCGATCCGGCGGCGCTGTTTTGCCTCGATCGGTACTATGCCGAACTGGCCGCGCGGTTCAATAACGGGTTCGATGTCAGCCGTTCGCGTGATCCCGCCGCTGCGCAACTTGTGCGTCCGCTAGGTGCGTTTGTGGTGGCTTTGTGCGAAGTCGTGCCGGTCGGTTGCATAGCGCTTAAAGGCGGCGGCGGGAGCGATGCCGAGATCAAGCGGATTTGGCTCGATCCGGCCCAGCGCGGCACTGGTCTGGCTCGCCGCTTGATGGCGCAAGCCGAGGAAATTGCTCGCGAATTGGGGATCAAGACGCTGCGGCTCGACACCAACCGCGCGCTGACCAAAGCCATCGCGACCTATCGCCATTGGGGCTGGCGGGAGATCCCCCGCTTCAACGACGATCCCTATGCTGAGGTGTTTTTCGAGAAGGCATTGTAGCCTTCTGGTGGCGGTGTTTTGGGCTTGAAAGCGCACAAATCCGCCACACTGCAGCGCCAGCATTCGGGCCTACGCGCTTTGCAAACATAGCGCCCATGCAAGATTAACCAGTGGTGCGCGCCGAGCCGGAACGGCTGCGGGACCTTTTTGTCTAGCTGCAACTCCACCGCCAGCGGGGTCTTGCCTTTGGCCAGGCCGGTGCGGTTGCCAACCCGGAAGATGTGCGTATCGACCGCAAAAGTCTCGGCCGCAAAAGCGCAGTTCATCACTACATTGGCGGTCTTGCGCCCCACGCCGGGCAGCGTGGTCAGCAGATCGCGATCCGCCGGTACCTCACCGCCAAAATCGCGCACGAGCAATTCCGACAAGGCGATGACGTTCTTGGCCTTGGTGTTGAACAGCCCAATGGTCTTGATGTGCTCCTTCAGCGCCGCTTCGCCCAGCGCAACCATCTGTGCCGGCGTGGTCACCGCTCGAAACAGCGCACGGGTTGCCTTGTTCACTCCGACGTCGGTCGATTGCGCGGAGAGCACCACCGCGACCAGCAGCTGATAAGTGTTTCCGAACTGCAATTCAGTTTCGGGCGCGGGATTGTCCTCGGCCAAGCGGCGGAAAAATTCAAACGTCTGCGCGCGGTTCATGGTGCCTGGAGTTAACCGCTTGGCGCGTTCAGGCAAGCGCCGCGTAAAACCACTGCGCAACAGCGCGCCAGATCGGACTGTCAAATAGCACGGCTTCAACCGATTGCTCGACAATGAAGGGCAGGCCGCACCACAGATACGCAGGATGAACCTGGCCGAACCGCAATCTGTCGCGGATCATTGCAGCTACCAACGGCGTGTCGGCCAGAACCAGTCCCAGCCAGATGTCTGGTCGCGGCATGCTCGGTAGGAAATGCCGCCAGCGAAACCATGCCGGCCACAGGATCGCCACGGTGGCGATGAAAATCAGCCGCTTGTGCCATTGCGGATCGCGGCGTTTGGCCACCGCCGCAACTACCAAACCCACGAAAATCAACGGCGCCGTTACGCTTCCAAGCAGACTGGAGACCGCCGCCGCGTCGCCACCGACCAATAAGTCACGCTGGGCTGCTGCACGGGCGATAGCCACTGTGCTGGCTATAACCGCCACCGCTATCACCAAACCCAGCCAACCTAACTGGCGATGCCGCCGCAGCGAACCTCGCGCCAATTGGCGTTGAACAACGACAAGGACAAGCCAACTGGCCATCGCAGCGCCGTGGAGGTGCGCCCAGCGCGGCCCGACGAAGTCGCCCTATGCCAGCGGGCGTATGTAGGTCAGGAAAAACCTGCAAAAAGCTACACCGAGCGCGGACCAAGCCGCCAACCGGTAGAATTGACTGGCGCGATCTGCTCGCCAGTCACCGCTCACAGGTTCAACACCTGCCCCATCGTGTAACGCCCAGCCGGCCTGCCCACCAACCATTGCGCCGCGCGCACCGCGCCTTTGGCAAAAATCGAGCGGTCCTCGGCTAAGTGAGACAAGATCAACCGTTCATGGTCGCCCAGAAACAGCACGCTGTGATCGCCGGCCACGCTGCCGCCGCGCAGGCTCGCGAAACCGATGTCGCCAATCTTTCGCTGCCCGGTGACGCCATCACGTCCGCGCACGGAATGGTCCGCCAGATTCGCCCCGCGTCCCGCTGCCGCCGCCTCGCCCAGCAGCAGCGCGGTGCCCGATGGTGCGTCGACCTTCATCCGGTGATGCGTTTCGGTCACTTCGATATCCCAGTCCTCGCCCAACCGCTCAGCGGCTTCGCGCACGAGGTGGGCCAGCAGTGTGACGCCGAGCGAGGTATTGCCGGTCTGCAGCACCGCGATCTTGTCCGCGGCCGCATCGCACAGCCAGTGGTGGCGCTCTTCGAGCCCGGTGGTGCCTACCACAATCGGCACCCCTGCCGCCATCGCCGCCGCTAGGTTGCCCTCCAGCGCGGCCGGGGAAGAGAAATCTACCAACACGTCGCTTGCCGCCGTCAGTGCGGGCAAGTCGCCGCCCTGATCAACTCCACCAGCGTGGACCGCGACCGCCGCTGCGATCGCTTCGACCAGCGCTGCTCCCATGCGCCCCGCGCTGCCGATGATGCCGATTCTTGCCATTGCTGTCCCCATATGAGACGTGCTTCATGCGCGACATGAGCGACATTCGCAACATCGTGATCCTAACCGGGGCGGGCATCTCGGCTGAGAGCGGGATCGATACATTCCGCGCGGCCGGGGGACTATGGGAGCAACACCGGGTGGAAGACGTCGCCACCCCCGAAGGGTTCGCACGCGATGCCGACTTGGTGCTGCGCTTTTACGATTTGCGCCGCGCTACAATCCAGACCAAGCAGCCCAACCTCGCGCACCTTGCCTTGGCCAAACTTGATGCCGAATGGCCCGGTGCGCTGCTAATTGTCACGCAAAATGTCGATGACCTGCACGAGCGCGCGGGCGCCAAGCGCGTGCTGCACATGCACGGCGAGCACCTCAACGCGTGGTGTACCAGCTGCGATGTGCGCAGCCGTTGGACCACGCCACTGATCGAGCGCCCGCCGTGTCCGGTCTGTCGGGCCCGGACCTTGCGCCCCGATGTGGTTTGGTTCGGCGAAGTGCCCTACCGGATGGACGACATTTACGCCGCGCTGCGAAACGCAGACCTGTTCGTCTCGATTGGCACTTCGGGTGCAGTTTACCCCGCCGCCGGGCTTGTTCAAAATGCCGTCGAACTGGGAGCGCAAACGCTCGAGCTTAACCTTGAACGCAGCCAGGGTTCGACCATGTTCCACGAAACCCGGCTCGGCCCTGCCAGCGAGCTGGTCCCAGCGTGGGTGGAGGAGATGTTGAGCCAATGACAATCCATCTTGGCGCCTGCCATTGCGGCGCAATCGAACTGAGTCTGACCCATGACCCGACTGAAATGGCACAATGCAACTGCTCACTGTGCCGGCGGATCGCAGCGCTGTGGTATTATTGCGAACCAGCCGCGGTGACGGTGACCGGCGAGCTAATGGGCTACATTCAGGGCGACCGCAGCCTGACCACCTGGCATTGTCCGACCTGCGGATGCACCACACATTGGTCAGCAGTTGATCCCAGCTATCAACGCATGGGGGTCAATTTACGGCTGTTCGATCCCGCATTGTCGCGCTGCCTGCCGCTGCGGGAAATCGATGGAGCTAGTTACTAACTGCACCCCCGGCACTCGGCATCCTTGGCAATCCGCAGTGTCTTGAGGCTTGGCACCAGCCCTTCGAACAGGTGCAGCTGCGCCCATTGCGGATCGCCGAGCGCAGCATGGCCCGCCAGCAGCACGCGGATCGCCTGCATCGCCGCGAAGGCGCCGATCATTCCGGCCATCGCTCCCAGCACGCCGTCCGCCGCGCAGCTATCACAATCATCGGCATCAAAGGCGTCCCCGACGAAACAGCGATAGCAGGCCTGACCGGGCAGGTGCCCGGCAAAGTTCGCCACCTGACCTTGAAAGCGCCCGATCGCGGCGCTGGTTAACGGAATGCCCAGTGCCGTACAGGTGTCAGACACAATCAGCCGCGTCGCGAAATTGTCACACCCGTCAAGCACAAGATCAGCGTCCTCAAGGTCCTGCGCGGAGCTGCCCCCCCCCACCGTCCCAGTGTTGATGCGCACCTTGAGGGCACCATCAAACTGTTGTACCCATTCGGCCGCAACCTCCGCCTTAGCCCGACCGATGTCCGTTTCGCGGTAAATTGTCTGGCGCTGCAGGTTCGACAAATCGACCACATCGCGGTCGATCAATGTCAGCGTGCCGACCCCCGCGCCCGCCAGATATTGCAGCGCAGGTGAGCCAATCCCGCCCAGCCCGACCAGCGCGACATGCGCGCCCGCTAAGGCCACTTGTCCGGCCCCACCCACTTCGGGCAGCACGATGTGCCGGGCGAAGCGGGATAAGCGGTCTGACGATAACGACATGTTCGGTGCCTTAGGCGGAAACTTCCGTACCGGAAAGGAAGCTTCTTGCCGCGCGGCGCATAGTCCGGCACTTAATCAAGCAATTAAAAAAGGAACGGGACGAGCGATGCATTATGCCGAATTGCGCCAGGCGCGCGAGGAACTTACCGGGCCGGGCGGACAGTTTGAAATCACCGAAGCCGCGGTGCTGGGCAACCGGCTGCTGGTGTTCAAGAACGCGCCGCCCTCGGTGCGCGAGGTGTGGCTGGCCAGTGCCGTGTTTGCCGAGCGGCCATATCTGATCTACGGCGATGAACTGCTGACCTATGCGCAGGCGCACGCGCAAGTGAATGCGATCGCCGCTTGGCTGTTCGCGCAAGGTATCAAACCGGGTGACCGGGTTGCCATTGCGATGCGCAACTATCCAGAATGGATGCTGATTTACTGGGCCTGCGTCTCGGTCGGGGTCGCCGCCGTGGGGATGAACGCGTGGTGGAATGGCGAGGAAATGGCCTTCGCAATGAAGGACGCCGCGCCGAAGGTGTTGTTTGCCGATCCCGAGCGGCTGGCGCGCTTGGCCGAAAGCCCCGGTCTCGCTGACGGTGTCAAGCTGGTCGGCGTACGGCTCACTGCACCGCAGCTCGGCGTGACCGACTGGGCCGAAGTGATCGCACAGGGCGGCGGGCTGCCCGAAGTCAGCGTCGATCCCGATGCCGACGCCTGCATCTTCTACACCTCAGGCACCACCGGCTTCCCCAAGGGCGCGCAGCTGACGCACCGCGGCTGCGTCGCAAACCTGCTGAACATGGTCTACTCCACTACCGCGCAGGCGCTGGCAGTGGAGCGCGCCACCGGGGTGGCCACCCCGACCGATCCGCCACCAGCGGTAACCCTGCTGACTACGCCGCTGTTCCACGTCACCGCCAACAATTGCGGCGCATATCTGACCACGGCGGCCGGCGGCGCGATTGTGCTGATGTACAAATGGGACGCGGGCGAAGCGCTTAAACTTGTGGCGAAGCACCGGATCACCGGGATCAGCGGGGTGCCAGTTATGTCGCGTGAGATCATCAACCATCCCGACTTCGCCAGCACTGACACTTCCAGCTTGACCGGGCTGTCAGGCGGCGGCGCACAGCTCCCGCCCGATCTAGTGCTCAAGATCGATCAACTGATCAAGACGGCGCGGCCGACCACCGGCTATGGCATGACCGAAACTTGCGGGATCATCACTTCGGTTACTGGCGATTTCTTTGTCGCCAAACCCGACAGCGCCGGGCCGTCAATGCCCAACTTCGAAGTCAAATGCGTCGACGATGATGGCAATACCGTGCCTCAGGGCGAGATCGGTGAACTGTGGGTCAAAGGTTCTTCGGTGATCAAGGGCTACATCAACCGCCCCGACGCCACTGCGGCCGCGATCACCGATGGCGGCTGGCTGCACACCGGCGATGTCGCGCGGATCGACGAAGACGGGTTCATCTTCATCGTTGACCGCAAAAAAGACATGGTGCTGCGCGGGGGCGAGAACGTGTTCTGCACCGAGGTTGAAGCGGGGATCTACCGGCATCCCGCGGTGGCCGAATGCTGTGTGTTCGGCGTGGCCGACGAACGGCTGGGCGAAGAAGTGGGTGTCGCGGTGGTGCTCAAAGCCGGTGACGTGCTCGATGAGACGGACCTGCGCCAGCATTGCCTCGATGTCATGGCGAAGCATAAGGTGCCGCGCTACGTATGGTTCATGACCGAAGCGCTGCCGCGCAACGCCAGCGGCAAATTCCTTCGCCGCGAATTGCGCGATGAACTGAGCAAGCAGCTGGAAACCACCTGGAGGAGCACATGATGGCCGACCTTAATGGGCGCATTGCGCTGGTTACCGGTGCTGCAACCGGGCTGGGCGCGGCGACCGCGCGGGCGCTGGCCGCCGCCGGGGCCAAAGTCGCGGTGACCGATCTGGAAGCGCCCGAGGCGCTGGCGGCCGAGATCGGCGGGATCGCCCGCGCGCAGGACGTAACCAGCGAGGCCGAATGGGCGGCGACGATGGACTGGCTTCGAACCGCACTGGGTGGGTTGGATATCCTGGTCAACAATGCCGGGTTGTGGCTGTTCAAGCCGATAATTGAAACCACACTGGAGGATTGGCGGCGGCTGCACGCGGTCAATGTCGAAGGGGTATTCATGGGTACCCGCGCCGCGATCCCGTTGCTGGCCGAACGCGCGGCCAAGTGGCGCGGGGGAACTGCGATCGTCAACCTGTCGTCGGTGGCCGGCTTGCAAGGCGCTGCCGGCGCGAGCTGTTACAATGCAACTAAAGGCGCGGTGCGCTTGTTCACCAAGGGCTGCGCGATGGAACTGGCGGCGGCGCGGATCCGCGTGAACTCGGTCCACCCCGGGGTGATCGATACCCCGATGGGGCGCCAGCTGGTCGATGATTTTTCGCACGCGCTTGGAATTGGCAACAACGAAAGCCTGGCGCATGTCTCTGCACTACACCCGCTCGGTCATCTCGGCGAACCGCGGAATGTCGCCGACGCGGTGGTGTTTCTTGCTTCCGACTGCGCCGCATTCACCACCGGCAGCGAGCTGGTTGTAGATGGCGGAATGGTCGCGGGTTAAGCGCTCTTCTGGGCATAACTCGGTGGATATGCCGGGTGACCGGCTGTGGACCGTCGGTGCATAACCAGCGAAAAACTCAGCTTTCCAGCTGGCGCAGCAAACTCCGGACATCGCCGTCCATGTCGGCGTCACGCGTGCGCAGATCTTCGATCAGACGGACTGCGTGTATCACGGTCGAGTGATCGCGGCCCCCGAATTTGCGGCCAATCTCGGGATAAGAGCGCGGGGTCAGCACCTTGGCAAGGTACATCGCCACCTGCCGTGGGCGCACCACGGCGCGGGCGCGGCGCTTGCTCGACATCTCGGTCCGATCGACCCGGTAGAACTGGCAAACGGTGCGCTGAATTTCGTCGATCGTGATCCGGCGGCGGTTGGCCGACAGGATATCGGTCAACTGCTCTTCGGCTAGCTGGAGCGAAACCGCCTGCCCCGTCAACTGGGCATAGGCGATCAGCTTGTTAAGCCCGCCGACCAATTCGCGCACATTGCGGTTGATCGTCCGAGCGAGGAATTCAACGACGTCAGCTGGGACGTGAGTGGGCGAAAAGCGCTGCAATCGGTGTTCGAGGATTGTGCGGCGCAAATCGATATCAGCCGGCTGGATATCGGCTACCAAACCCATCGACAGCCGCGACAGCAGCCGCTGTTCGACCCCGTCGAGTGCCTGCGGCGCGCGGTCTGCGGCGAAGACCAACCGCTTGCCCTCAGCCAGCAGCGCGTCAATTGTGTACAGCAGTTCTTCCTGTGCCGAGGCTTTGCCGATGATAAATTGGATATCGTCAACCAGCAGCAGGTCGAACCCGCGCAGCCGGGTTTTGAACTCGATCGTCTGATTCTGGCGCAGAGCTTGAACGAACTCGACCATGAAGCGCTCGGCCGAACAATAGAAGATCCGCGCGCGCGGGTGCGCCAGCAGGTAGGCGTGACCAATCGCGTGGAGCAGGTGCGTCTTGCCCTGGCCGGTCGCCGCCTTGAGATAAAGCGGAGCGAACTGCGGAGTCTCGGTCGCAGCCATGCGCTGCGCGGCATTGCTGGCGAGCACGTTGGCCGAACCCGATACGAACGTGGTGAAGGTCAGCGAGGGGTCAAGCCCGATTGACGCCATACCCAGGCCGTTTGGACCCAAACCGCCCAGCTCGGCCGCGCTCATCCCCAAGGCATCGCCCGGCTGTGCGGTCGGCGCGCCATTTCCTCGGCGGCCGCTGTCATCGCGCCCAAAGCGTAGCCCCTGCGGTCCGCGCCGTCCGGGCTGAACCGCGATCCGGACGTGGCGAATATCGGGGCGAGCGATCTTCCAAGCGAGCGACAACCGATCAGAAAAGCGGTCGGCAACCCAGTTGGCTGAAAATTCGGTAGGAAGATAAAGATCGAGCGTGCCGGTTTCCTTACAGAAACTGCCCAGTTGCACCGGCTTGATCCATTGGCTGTGGAGCTGCTGGCCCAAGTCTTTGCGCAAGCCTTGATTGATGTCAGACCAGTCTGCGGCAAGGTCCAAGGCGTCATGTTCCTCACGCACGCGATCTTCATCCGATTTGCAAATAGCGGAAGGTTGCCCTTGCGCTGCGCCAGATTCCATTACCGTCACACGGTCCGCCCCCGAATCCAAACACCCAACACCAGAAGCACGTTGCCGCACCCCTCCGAATGCCGGATGCCCGAAAATCCGGCCTGCTCATGCAGTACTTTTTTGTGAAGCCCGAGCGCGACAAACGCCCTCAAGGCCATGACCGTTTTATGAACGCTTCGCAGACGAGAGCAAGGTGACGAATGTAAAAAAACTGAAATAAATGCCCTTGACTCTAGTAGACCGGCTGAATCCAACTGATTTGCGTTATCGCTTTGGTTTAACTATGTTTTTTGTTGTGAAGGCAATCCGTAAAAATGCGAATCGCGGGAATACATAGCCTTACCGCGATTCGGCCCCGCCGTTACGGCAGGCAAAGAAAAAGGGCCGGCGGCAATCGCTCCGGCCCTTAACCATATTCGTTCTGCATACGTGCCGCCGTTCGAGGAGCGAACGCGCGAATCGCCAATTCGTTTTACGCGAGCGCGGCGACTCGCTTGGTCAGCCGCGACAGTTTGCGCGATGCAGTATTCTTGTGCAGCACGCCGCGCGCGACGCCGCGCGCCAGTTCGGGCTGCGCTGCTTTGAGCGCTTCGGCCGCGGCCGGCTTGTCGCCGCCTTCAAGCGCGCTTTCGACCTTCTTCACGAAGGTGCGGATGCGGCCCAGACGGTTACCGTTAATTTCGGCCCGGCGGTCATTGCGGCGGATGCGCTTTTTGGCTTGCGGCGAATTGGCCATGTTAGTCCTTCTTGCGGCTGCGGCTGGCAGCCCTCTTACGGTTGAATCTCATGCAATTTGCGGGCCTCCGACCGGAATCGGACCCGCAAGAAGCGCGGCCCTTAACCGCGAGGGTCTGTTTGGTCAAGCTTCGCGCTCACTTCTGGCACTTCGGGCAGTACCAGGTGCTACGCCCGCCATGGGCAAATCGCTTGATTGGGGCCTGGCAGCGGGTGCAAGGCTGCCCTTCGCGGTCATAGACGTCGAAGCGCTTGGAAAAATAGCCCAGCTGACCATCGGGTTGTGCAAAGTTGCGCAGGGTCGAACCGCCAGCCTCGATCGCCTCAGCGAGGACGGTCTTGATTGCCGGGACCAACCGTGCAAGCGCCGGACGAGTTACCTTACCCGCCGGTTGGCGCGGATTGATGCGCGCGCGGAACAAGGCTTCGCAGACATAGATATTACCCAGCCCAGCGACGATCCGCTGATCGAGCAGCAGCAATTTGATCACGGCGCTGCGCCCAGTCAGCGCGAGCTTGAAGTAAGCTGGCGTCAGCAGGTCGCCCAGCGGCTCGGGCCCGAGCGCGGCAAACGGTGCCCACCGGTCAAGCCCTGCGGTATCGATCAGATCGACCGATCCAAATCGGCGCGGATCGCACAGCGACAGGCGGTGCCCGGCGTCGGTCTCAAGCACCAGATGGTCGTGCGCGCCCAGCTCCTCAGGCTCGATCCGCCAGCGCCCAGTCATGCCGAGATGGAACACCATGCTCTGCCCGCGGTCGGTGTGGATCAGGCCGTATTTCGCGCGCCGTCCAAGGCCGGTGACTTTCGCGCCGGTCAGGTTTTGGACCAGTCCTGCAGGGAACGGGCGGCGCAAGTCGGCGCGGCGCAGTTCGACCCGGACGAGCCTAGCGCCATCGAGATAGCGCGCCAACCCGCAGACAGTGGTTTCGACTTCGGGCAATTCTGGCATGATCAGCCTTTGGTCAGTTTCTGTTTGCAACGTAAATCGAGCCTGCTACGAGGCAACCCGACAAATCATCTTGGAGAGCACATCATGTCTTATACGCTTTATCAATCCTCAATCCCCGGCTTCATCGCCATGCTGACCAATATCTCCAATTGGCTCGACAAGGCTGCGGCACAAAAGGACGAAGGCACCTTGCTTGAAGCGCGGCTTGCACCCGACATGCATGCCCTGACCCGCCAGATTCAAATTGCTTCGGATGCTGCCAAGGGTGCCGCGGCGCGTCTTACCGGCACCGACGCACCTGCGATGCCCGACACCGAAACCACTTTCGCCGAACTCAAAGAGCGCTGTGCCAAGACCGTCGCCTACTTGAAGAGCGTGGATGCAGACGCATTCAATGCTGGGGCCGACCGCGAAGTTGTCATAACCTTCCCCAATGGCGGCGGCATGAAGTTCGACGCAACGACTTTCGTGACCGCGTTTGCCATTCCCAACTTCATGTTCCATGCCAGCATGGCATACGCGATCCTGCGTGCGCAGGGGGTCGGACTGGGCAAGGCCGATTACCTCGCGCACCTCGCCCCGCACATGTTCGCACCGCCCGCCAACTGACCAAAACTGCGCACGCTTTTGCTGGCACCGCTAAGCACTTGGAGCTAAGGCGCGGGCCATGAACGAGCAGGTGTCCTTCGGCTACGAAGAAGTATCGCCCGAGGAAAAGACCGAGCGGGTTGGCGCGGTCTTTTCCTCGGTGGCGAAGAAGTATGACGTGATGAATGATGCTATGTCACTGGGCATGCACCGGTTGTGGAAGGACAAATTCGTGCGGCGGGTCAAACCGCGTGAGCGCGAGACGATCCTCGACATGGCCGGCGGTACTGGCGACATTGCCTTCCGCATGGCCCGCGCAGGGGCCGACGTGACGGTCGCTGATATCAACCAGGATATGCTCGACGTCGGGATCGAACGGGCGATCGAGCGCGGCTTCGATTCGCTGGTCTGGTCATGCCAGAACGCAGAGGTGCTGAGCTTTCCCGACCGCTTTTTCGATGCCTATACGATTGCGTTTGGGATCCGCAATGTAACCCGGATCGACCTTGCTCTGGCCGAAGCCTACCGCGTGCTCAAACACGGCGGGCGGTTTTTCTGCCTCGAATTTTCGACCACCCAGTGGCCGGGCTTCAAGGAAGCCTATGACGCCTATTCGCACAAGTTGGTGCCCCGGATTGGCGAAGCCATTGCCGGTGATGGGGAGAGCTACCGCTATCTGATCGAATCAATCCGCCGGTTTCCGGCCATGTCCGAATTCGAAGGCATGATCCGCGCCGCCGGGTTCTCCCGCACCCGGGTCGAGCCGATCTTGGGCGGCTTGGTCGCGATCCACTCGGGGTGGAAAATCTGACCCGTCCCAGCACTCATATTTTCAGACTGTTACGCTGGGGCCGGATTCTGGCGCGGCATGGTGCTTTGCGCGGGATCGAGCACGACCTCAACACGCCGCCGCAGGTGCGCGCGCTGTGCCGCGTCGCCCGGTTTGGCACGTTTCAGCCGCGCGCGCCTGATTACGCCGGAGCTTTCACCGCGATCGGCCCGGCGGCGATTAAGTTGGGGCAGGCACTAGCTACACGCCCAGATTTGGTCGGTGAGGATGCCGCGCTCAACTTGCTGTCGCTGCAGGACGATCTGCCGCCGGTCAGCTTTGCGCTGATCCAGCGCGAGATCGAGACCAGCTTCGCCAAACCGCTCAAGGAGCTGTACGCCAGCGTCGATCCAGTGCCGGTGGGTTCCGCGTCGATCGCGCAGGTCCATAAGGCCGTCACCACCGAGGGGCGGCAGGTCGCGATTAAGGTTATGCGCCCGGGCATTCGCGAAAAACTGGCGCGCGACATCGATACTTATGAGTGGGCCGCCGCGCACCTTGAGGCGTTGGGCGGCGAAGCGTCGCGGCTGCGCCCTCGGTTGGTGATCGCCAATTTCAAGCGCTGGACCGCGCGCGAACTTGACCTGCGGCGCGAAGCCGCATCGTCGTCCGAACTAGCTGAGGCGATGGCCGGGTTCGAAGGCTATCGTGTTCCGGGAATCGACTGGGACCGCACCAATGGCCGGGTGATGACGATCGACTGGATCGAAGGGACCAAGATCAGCGAAGTCGGTGATTTGCAAGCCGCCGGGCACGATCTGCCCGCGCTCGCCAAACGTTTGGTATTGGCGTTTCTGACGCAGGCGATCAGCGCCGGATTCTTTCACGCCGATATGCACCAAGGCAACCTGTTCGTCGAACCAGACGGCACCATTGCGGCAATCGATTTCGGCATCATGGGCCGTATTGATCGGCGGGCCCGGGTGTGGCTGGCGGAGATCCTCTATGGCCTGACCACCGGCAATTACCGCCGGGTCGCCGAAATTCATTTCGAGGCGCAGTACGTTCCGGCCTACCATTCGATCGACGAGTTTGCGACCGCCTTGCGCGCGGTGGGCGAGCCGATGCGCGGCAAGCCGGTCAGCGAGCTGAGCGTGGGCCAGATGCTCGACGGGCTGTTCGCGATCACCCGCGATTTCGATATGCAGACCCAGCCGCACTTGCTGCTGCTGCAGAAGACCATGGTGATGGTCGAGGGTCTGGCGACGCAGCTCGATCCCGCGATCAACATGTGGGACACCTCGGGCCCGTTCGTCACCGGCTGGATCCGCGATGAACTTGGCCCCGAAGCCGCGATTGCCGAACGTTTGCGCGAAGATGCGCAAACCTTGCTGCGCATCCCCGCGCTGGTCCGGCGGATCGAGGACAGCTTCCCGGCCAAAGGCGGCGCACCCGACGCCCCGCCCTTGCCCGACGTGCCGTTGGTGTGGGACCGGCGCCGACGGCGCAGCGGCTGGCTTGGATATGTCGGCGCGGCGCTGCTCGGCGGCGGTGCGCTCTATGCCGCGCAAATGCTGGGCTGGCTGGGCTGAGCGATGGAGCTCGACACCCTGTTGCAACACTTCTTTGGCACCGATGATCCCTCGACGCTGAGCGAAGAC
>JAYTIS010000141.1:0-2085 GCA_043731725.1 Novosphingobium sp. | reverse complement strand
GGCCCGCGCCGAACTGATGATCGGCAGGTAGTAGACGTTGAAGCGCTCAGCGATTTCACTGAGCTTGTAGGGCATCCCCGCGCCGCAGGTCACCCCGGTGATCATGCCCGGGGTCTGCGCCAGCACGCCTTCGAGAATCTGTTGCGCGCCGCCCATTTCCCATAACACGTTGATATTGATCGCGCCATGGCCGCCCGACAGTTCGTAAGCGCGTTTGACCTGCGCGACCGCGCCATCGATTCCGTACTGGATCAGCTGTTCGTGCCGTTCCTTGCGGGTCAGCGCGGCGTAAACCTGCGGAACGATCTTGCCCTCGGCATCGTAGCTATCGGCATTGACCGCGCTGACCGTGCCGATCCCGCCGGCTGCTGCCCAGGCACCCGAGCTCATGCCGTTGGTTGCCGATACGCCCTTGCCGCCTTCGATCAACGGCCAGACTTCACGCCCGCCATAAAGAATGGGCTTCAAGCCCTTGAATGCGGTCGCACTAGTCATTGCGTCCCTGTCTTCCCATTGGCCGTGTTGCACGGCTTTATTTCCTTTGGTGCCGGACGGTTTCCGGTCACTTCGAACGCGGCGAAATAGCCATTCAATTCGGGCTTACTGACAAATTGAACGAGTCGAAAGCCCAGCGCTCCAAATTCGCAGAACAGCAGCCGCGGCGGTATCCCATGCTGGTCAGTCGGGCGATCGATATCGACCACGATGACCTTGCCGCCTGGCTTCAACGCCGGTCGAAGGTACCACAAAAAGGCGTAGGGTTCACGCACTTCGTGATACATGTGGACCATCATGATCCGATCAAAGCTGCCCAGCGGAAGTTTGGCGTCCTCGGGCGTTCCAGTGCGGATCGAGATGTTGTCGAGCCGGTCATGTTCGACTCGGCGGCCAAGCCGCTGGATCGCGCCAGGATCGATATCTTCCGCCAAGACCCGGCCTTTTGGCCCGACCCGCTGCGACAGGCGCACCGTATAGTAGCCCTCACCTGCCCCGATATCGGCAACCGACATCCCGGGCTGGGTCCCGGCCAGGTCCATCACCACCTTCGCCTCGCCCAGGTTATCGCGCGCGTCTTCGGCGGCGAATTCGCTTCCAGCTGCGGAAACCGGCCGAAATGCTTGGGGGAAATCGCGCGCTGCGGGGCCCCGACTGGCGTCTTGGGCCGATTGGCCGCACCCTGCCAATAGCAGTAGGCCGACAACAGCGGCCGCCCCAAACGGAATTGAACCAGGAAAATACAGCATTGCTGGCCCGGCCCTTAGCCGAGCCGCGGGCGCTTGGCAAAACTACTTGGCAACAAGCGGCGCGGTAAGGTCGATTCGTTGCTTCTCCGCAACCTTGCCGCCCCGCAATTCGACTTCGACCAGCCCGGTGGCCATCAGGGCAAAAATCCGGTTGTCGGTGAAGATCGGACGGGAATTGCCGTACCAGTCAATGCACAAGACTTCGCATTCATAGCTATCGTGGGTTTCCACATCGTCCTTGGGGGTTCCCTTGATCGCCCCCAGGTCAGCCAGCGTGCACTCGTTTGAAAAACCCAGGAACGCAATGTCCGACACGTCGGAATAGAACCGCCAGCGGCCCGAATCCTGCTCACGCGTGACCACCGGTATGCCCTTCAAGCCGGACCCGTTCACTTCCACGGACGAACTTAACGCATGGCTGCGGCCGTCGCTTTCATAGCGCCCGGCAAGTTTGGCCTGTCCGCCGATCCGGGCGGTCTTGCCCAGCTTGATCAGGCTGATCACCAGGCCGCTGCTATCGCGGTAACCGCTCATCATGATATTGTCGCCAACCCGTTCGACCCGAACGAACTGGTGCCAAGGTTCCAGTACCTGCACGTCCTGCAAACGATTCAACGGCACTGCGATGGCGCTTGCGGTCTTGGGTCCGTCTTCCGCGTCAGGCGGATATCCTCGCGCTTCTGCTTGATTGCTTCGAGCCAGCGCAGGTATCCGGCAAATTCCCTCTCACCGGAGAACAGCGTCAATTGCGGGCGGATTAGTGCGTTGAGCGCCCGGTCGTTATAAGGACGCAGTGGAACAGGCTCGGGTTTCGCGGGCAGCATTGGGGCGGGCGGCACGA
>JAYTIS010000140.1:0-1846 GCA_043731725.1 Novosphingobium sp. | reverse complement strand
GGGGTTCAACCAATCGGTCGCCACCGGCGTAGGGTTCATTGCGCTGGCGGGAGTGTCGGCCGAGTTCGGTGTGGTGATGCTGATCTACCTGAAATCCGCGCTGGCGGAGAACAGCGACGTTGAAGCCGCCGTCCGTGCAGGCGCGCTCCTGCGCGTCCGCCCAAAGGCGATGACGGTGGCGGTGATCCTTGCAGGCCTGTTCCCCATTCTCATTGGCACCGGCGCGGGTTCGGAAGTCATGAGCCGCATCGCCGCGCCGATGATCGGCGGGATGCTCACCGCGCCGCTGCTCTCGATGCTTATAATCCCCGCCGCCTACCTTCTGTTGCGGCGGCGCACCCAAGCTCAACCCAAAGGAGAATCGATATGAAGAAGCGAATGATAACCGCTGCGATGGCTGCGGCGCTGGCTGGTCTTTCGGGCTGCAGTAAACAGGCCGAAACACCGTCTGCCGAGGCGCCAAAGGTTGAAGCGGCAAGCGATGCCATGTCGGGCATGGCAATGCCAGCGGGTGCCAAAATGGGGAAGGCTTCCGGCACCGTGGTTGCAATCGACACTGCTGCTGGCAAGATCACGCTCGATCATGGCGCGATACCCGCGGTTGGGTGGCCCGCAATGAAGATGGGCTTTTCCGCTAAGCCTGGTGTGCTGACTGGCATTTCTGTGGGCGATAAGGTGGATTTCGATTTGACCGTTTCCGGCAATGCCGGAGAAGTGACCAGTATCGAAAAGCGATAAGGGATTCAGAATACTGCCGACATCATCAAGATGGGCTGCCCGAATGCCGAAATTGGAGCAGCCCACGATGTTGTTCGAAAGCGATTGATCGCGCTTAGATTGGGTAGTTTTTCCCGTTGAGGCGACTGCAATTCAGCCGTTGCCACGCAAGGCGGAATGTCTGTTTTCGGTCCCATATCGCGCCGTAGCCACAAGCGTGATCAACGTCCGCTTTCCACCCCTAACTCGCCGCTCCGGCTGGTCCGTAAACGACCCGATTGCAGCCATCGCGAGCAACGCGATCTTAATCCCCGGTCGGCATAAAGTTGCCCGATGCTTGAGAACCAGAAATTCCGGCCAGCTTTCGTAATCGGGCCATTGGGCGAACGCCTCACCCTGAAATCGCTTCCGCCTCCAGGAACGCGGCGTTGGGTGATTCGGCGCAAGGCAGAGGTGGTGGCTGCGGTTCAAGGCGGCCTTTTGACGTTTGATGAGGCTTGCGAGCGATATGGCCTGAGCTTGGAGGAGCTCGCTTCCTGGGAGAGAAATGTCGACCGATCCGGCATGAAAGGGCTGCGGGTAACCCGAATGCAGCATTATCGCGATCTCCACGAGCGTCAGCTCAAGTATTGACGGATTCGCAGCGGGTGCCGTCGCTCAACGGAAGCCGACTTGAGCCTTCGAAGATTTACCGCATTAGAGCGCGCTTGCGCTCGGAAAACTGTTAAAATTACGATGTTGCCTGAGGTCCTGCTTGGCCAAGCAGATTGGCCACTGCGTTCATCAGCTGTGCGTCGGCGAACGGCTTTTGCAGCACGATGCTATTGGGGACCCCCTCGGACGACCAATCTTCGGCGCTGTCCCCCGTAATGTAGACAACAGCGAGGGATGGGAACTTAGTGCGAGCGTGACGGGCAACGCTCCATCCGTCCGTGTCTGAGCCGAGGTTCACGTCGGTCACCAGCCCGTGCAGAAAATCCCTGCTGTCAATCTCGGCAACAGCCGCCTCGCCATTTGCGCTCTCGTGAACGGTAAAACCGCCCGCTTCGAGAACATCGACAAGGTTCATTCTTATCAGGATCTCGTCGTCGACCACCAGGATCGGCTGAATTTGCTCCAAGGAAATTAC
>JAYTIS010000139.1:0-8566 GCA_043731725.1 Novosphingobium sp. | reverse complement strand
TTCGGGCGCGGCACCCGTCAGCATGGACGCATATGTGCCCAGCCGCTTGGCTTTTTCAGACAGGCGATACCGCAGCGAAGTCGCCCACGAGATATCGGTGCGACCGTCCATGTCATAGCCAACCCACGAGGCGAAGCGCAGCAATAGCGGATCGAGGCCGCGCCACTGGTCCGGCCAGCGGCAGCGCGCCTCGCTCAACAGCTGCCGGTTGATCGCGTCGCGGGCGCTTTGCGCGCGGCCAATTGCGGCCATGGCGTCGGCGTGTTCGCTGTCGAGCGTGATCGCATCACGCGCGTGGGGCGCAAGGCAAGCGTTAGCCGCATCGATCGCGCCGCTGGTGGCCGCAGTGGCAACGGCTTCAGACTGGCGGCGGGTCAGCAGAAAAGTGGGATGCGCGGTGAACACCACATGGAGCAGGGGTCTGCGCACTTTGGCGGCGAAGCTGGCGAAATCGGGCGCATCAGCCAGCGCCGCGATCTTGGCGTGATTGGCCGCTGGGTCCAGCGGCGCGACCAATCGCTCAAGCCGGGTGGCGCGCGTCAGCAGGCCTTCGCATTCGAGCTCGGCCACCAACTCGGCAACTTCGCTCAGCGGCAGTTCGCCGCTTTCAATCCGCCGCGACAGTTCCAGGCTTACTTGGAACACCGGATTAAACAGCGGGGTTTCCGCGGTGCGGCTGTGCAAGGCTTGCAGCCGCGCATCGAGTTCGGCCAGCAGGGTCATTTTGCCAAGGCAACAGCGGCGCGCGCTGCCGCCTCGATAGCTGCCACATCGGGCGGGCCCCCATTTTTGTTGGCGCTCACCAGCCACGAGCCGCCGCAGCACAGCACGGCGTCGAGCGCCAGCCAATCGGGCGCGCTGGCCTGCGTGATCCCGCCAGTTGGGCAGAACCGCGCCATCGCGAACGGGGCGGCGATCGCCTTCAAGGCGGGGATTCCGCCATTGGCCTCGGCCGGGAAGAACTTGAACCGGTCGAGCCCAAGATCGAGCCCGCGCATAATATCGGACGCCGTGGCGATCCCGGGCAGGAATGGCACATCCCCCGCAATCGCCGCCTTGGCCAGGCTATCGGTCAGCCCCGGCGAGACGATGAATTCGCTGCCCGCTTCTAAGGCATCGTCGAGCGCATGCTCGTTCAGCACCGTGCCGGCGCCGACAATCGCGCCTGGCACCTGCTTCATCGCGCGGATCACTTCCAATGCGCTGGCGGTGCGCAGCGTTACCTCCAGCACCGGCAGACCGCCTGCGACCAATGCCGCGGCAATTGCAACTGCGTGGGCGGCATCCTCGATCACCAGCACTGGGATGACCGGGGCCATCCGCATGATCTGTTCGATCCGTGTCACGTCAGGTGCTCCTTGGCGAAAGCGGCTGCGGCACCGAACAGGCCGGGCTGCGGATGGGTGATCAGTTTAACTGGCAGCGCGGCCATCAGGCTTTCAAAGCGGCCCTTGGAGGTGAACCGGGCGGCAAACCCGGATTTGAGCAAAGATTCGCGAATCCGCAGCCCCAGACCGCCCGCAATAACGACGCCGCCTGCGCCCTGTGCCAAGGCCATGTCGCCCGCAAACGAACCGAGCGCGAGGCAGAACCGATCAACCGCGGCGGCGGCTAGGCTGTCTTCACCACTGGTGCCGAGGGCCCACAAGGTGCGATCGTCGATTGGCTGGATCGCGCGGCCCTCCATCGCGGCCAGCGCTTCGTAGATATCGACCAGACCCGGGCCGGAAACTACGCGTTCAGCCGAGACCCGGCGATAGCGCCCCCGCAGCCGGGCGAGAATCGCATCTTCAATGCTGTCCACCGGGGCATAGTCGATATGCCCGCCTTCGGTGGCCTGGACCCGGTAGCCCCCCGCGCCATCGCGCCACACATGCGCCACCCCCATCCCGGTGCCGGGTCCCAGTACGCTGAGCGTGCCCGATGCGGGCAATGGCGTGTCTGGCCCGGCTAGATGGAGGAAATGGTCAGGTCTGGCGCAGGCCACCGCATGGCCGACCGCGGCGAAATCGTTGATCACGGTGTACTGCGCTGCGCCGAGTTTTTCGGGGATCAGCGCGGGGCGGATCACCCATGGGTTATTGGTGAACCGGATCACCTCGCCCCCGACCGGCCCGGCGATCGCGATGGCGCAGGCGGAAGGCAAGGTTCCGCCTTGGAGCTCGGCAAAATGCTCCCACGCGGTTTGGAAACTGGCGTGGTTCTTGGTGTGCAGCGTTGCCAGCTCGCCCAATGTGATCGCGCCATTCTGGGCAATCTCGGCAATTGCAAAGCGCGCGTGCGTGCCGCCGATATCGACGCTGACGATCCGAGTGGTCATCTTGCCCCCCTCCTCTTCAGAGGAGGGGTCAGGGGGTGGTGGCGCACCGCGCTTTGGTTGGTTGTAGCACACAGCACCGCCCCGCTGCGATTAGGCCTTGCTCCGCAAAGCCAAGGCTCGCTGCCCCTCCAATGAAGAGGAGGGGGGTAAGGGATAAGCAGACTCACAGTCCGGCCTCGGCCAGAATTGCCGATGCGCCGAGCTCGGCGCTGTCGGCATGGTTGCGGAGCAGCGCGAACAGTTCGCGGCCCATGCCCAGTTCAGCGCGCGGAGCGGGAACGGGTTCGCGGTTGGAAATATCATCGAGCACCGTCAGCGCGCCAGTCTGCGCGCACAGCCGCACCCGGTCGCCGTCGCGCAAGTAAGCCAACGCGCCGCCCGCCAATGCTTCGGGGGTAACGTGGATCGCTGCCGGAACTTTGCCCGAGGCTCCCGACATCCGCCCATCGGTGACGAGCGCGACTTTGAAGCCCCGGTCTTGCAGCACGCCAAGCGGCGGGGTCAACTTGTGCAGTTCGGGCATGCCATTAGCGCGCGGGCCCTGAAAGCGTACCACCACCACCACGTCGCGGTTCAGTTCCCCCGCCTTGAACGCTTGCTGCACTTCATCTTGCGTCGCGAACACCCGGCACGGCGCTTCGATAGTCCAGCGTTCGGGATCAACCGCGCTGGTCTTGAAGGTCGCGCGGCCCAGGTTGCCCTTGACCAGCCGCATTCCGCCATCGGGCATAAACGGCCGTGCCGCCGGGCGCAGGATCGTCTCGTCGCCCGATTGAGCTGGAGCGAGCTGCCATACCACTTCAACGTCACCCCGGCGCAGGCCGGGGCCCAGCCCTGACAAGGAGTCATTTGTTAGCGGGTCTGGCTCCCGGCCTTCGCCGGGATGACGGGGTTTCAGCGCCGGTTCGGCCGCGTAACTCGCCATGCCGCCCTGCGCCACGGTCAAGACATCGCCATGCGCCAGCCCGGCACTCAGCAATTCGCGCACCAGGAATGAGACGCCGCCAGCGGCATGAAAGTGGTTCACGTCGCCCGAGCCATTGGGATAGACCCGCGCCAGCAGCGGGACTGCGCCAGACAGTTCGTCAAGATCCTGCCAGTCGAGCTTGATCCCCGCCGCGCGGGCCATCGCTGGCAAGTGGATCGCGTGGTTGGTCGAACCACCGGTGCACAGCAGGCCGACCGCGGCATTGACGATCGCTTTTTCGTCAACCACCCGCGCCATCGGGCGATAGTCCGCACTTTCCCGCCCGATTTCTGCCAGCCGATGCACCGCCGCGCGGGTTAAGGCAGAGCGCAGCGGCGTGTTCGGCGGCACGAACGAGGCGGCGGGCAGGTGCAAGCCCATCAGCTCAAGCATGATCTGGTTTGAATTTGCCGTGCCATAAAATGTGCAGGTGCCGGGGCTGTGATAGCTGGCACTTTCGCTTTCTAGCAGATCGGCGCGGCTGGCCTTGCCCTCGGCGTAAAGCTGGCGGACTTTCTGCTTGTCTTTGTTGGCCAGCCCCGAAGGCATCGGCCCCGATGGAATGAACACCGCTGGCAGGTGCCCGAACCGCAAAGCACCGATCACCAGTCCAGGTACTATTTTGTCGCAGATCCCCAGCAGCGCCATCCCGTCGAACATCGCATGGCTCAGCGCCACGCTGGTCGCCATGGCGATGGCGTCGCGGCTGAACAGTGACAATTCCATCCCGGCCTGACCCTGGGTCACCCCGTCGCACATCGCCGGGACTCCGCCCGCGACCTGCGCGGTGGCCCCCACTTCGCGGGCATACAGCTTCATCGCCTCGGGATAGCGGCCATAGGGTTGATGGGCCGAGAGCATGTCGTTGTAGGCGGTAACGATCGCCAGGTTGGGACCGCGCCCGTGCGCAATCGCGCCCTTGTCTTCCAGCGCGGCGGCAAATCCATGCGCCAGATTCGAACACGACAATGCGCCGCGACCGGGAAATTTCTCCGCCTCGGTCTCGATCAGATCGAGATAGCGCCGCCGACTGTCTTTCGACTTGTCGATGATCCGCGCAGTGACGCGTTCGATCACCGGGTGCAGTTTAGTCATTCCAGGTCACCCCGTCGCGCTCGGCCAGCGCGATCGCAGCGGATGGCCCCCAGTTACCCGCTGAATAGCTTTTGGGTTTGGACCCGTGTTGCGTCCAACCGGCGCGAATTGCGTCAATCCAGCTCCACTGCGCCTCGACCTCGTCACGGCGGACGAATAGCGTCTGGTCGCCCTCTATCAGGTCGAGCAAGAGCCGTTCGTAAGCGATGCGCTTTTTGGGGCCGGCGAAGGCATCGGGCATGGTGATGTTGAGTGGTACGGGGCGCAACCGGATGCCGTCGCGGTCTAGCCCTGGTTCCTTGGCCATCAATTGCAGCTGGATGTTCTCTTCGGGCTGGATCCCGATTATCAGAGCATTGGGAGTGGTCTTGGCCCCGCGTGCGGCAAAGATCGAATGCGGCACACGGCGAAAGTTGACCACGATTTCGGTCTTGCGTTCGGGCAGGCGTTTGCCAGTGCGCAGATAGAACGGCACGCCGGTCCAGCGCCAGTTATCAACGTGGGCCTTGATCGCCACGAAGGTTTCGGTGTCCGAAGGCTTGCCCAGTTCGTCGTCGTAACCGGGCACCGGCTGGCCATCGATCGCGCCCTTGCGGTATTGTCCGGTGACCGTTTCGGCCGGATCGACTTGCCGCAAGGCACGCAGCACCTTAACCTTTTCGTCCTGAATCGGGGTGGCGTCGTAACTGGTCGGCGGCTCCATCGCGACCAAGGCCAGCAGTTGCAACATGTGGTTCTGGACCATGTCGCGCAGCGCCCCGGCGCCGTCATAATAGCCCACGCGGCTTTCCAGCCCCACCGTCTCGGCGATGGTGATCTGGATGTGATCGATGTGCGCGGCGTTCCACAGTGGCTCGAACATGATATTGGCAAAGCGCAGCGCCAGCAGGTTTTGCACGGTCTCTTTGCCAAGGTAGTGATCGATCCGGAAAATCCGGTCCTCGGTGAACGCAGCGGCCACTGCATCATTGATCTCGCGGCTGGTCTCAAGGCTGGTGCCGAGCGGCTTTTCAAGACCGATTCGCACCTTTTCTCCGGTTAGTCCTGCTTTTGTCAGCCCCGCAATGGTCTGCTCGAACAGGCTTGGCGCAGTTGACAGGAAAATCGCCATGCCTTTTTCAGCAACCCCGATCTCGTCGGCCAAGTCGGTGAAATGGCTCGCATCGGTGGCATCGAGCACTTGATAGCGCAGCCGCGGCAGGAAGCTATCGATCGCGCCCTTGCGGAAATCGGGCAGATACTTGTCGAGTGCTGCGCGCGCGAAAGTCCGATAGGTTTCATCGGTGTATTCCGACCGGGCGGTTCCGATGATGGTCAGTTCGGGCGCGATCAGCTTGTCGTCGTGCAAGGCGCATAACGAGGGCAGCAACATGCGCTGCGCCAGATCGCCGGTTGCACCGAACAGCAGCAGACGGTCTGCGGTGAAGCTCATGCTTATCACTCCCGCGCCCGGCACGGCCAAACGGGCGGGCTGCGGCGGGGTTAGCAGCCGGAACCGGGGTGCGCCAGTGCGGCACGGCCACTTTCAGGCGCGTGCGCGCTGTGAATACGTCTGCGAACTGCGCACCTTACGCTGTCGCGGCAATCGCACCGGAGGAGCTAGGGCAGGGATAATTGCGGTGCTGCGCGGATGATACTCTTCGATCGGTAGTGCCTTGCCGAACAGCCAGCCTTGCACCATCCGGCAACCTTGCACCTTGAGCTGCTCAAGCTGTTCGAGTTCGTCGACGCCTTCGGCCAGCGTGCACATCCCCAGCCGGTTGGCCAGTGCGATAACCGCGGCGACAATGGCACGCGATTCCTCGCGGGTGCACAGGCTGGAAATGAAGCTGCGGTCAATCTTGATCTTGTCGAACGGAAAGGTCAGCAGATAATTCAGCGACGCATAGCCGGTGCCGAAATCGTCGAGCGCGATTTTCACACCGAGCGCCTGCATTCGGCACAGAATGTTGATGTTGGCTTCCGAATCGCGAAGCAGCACGCCTTCGGTAATCTCGAATTCGACCCGTCCAGCCTCGATCCCGCTGTCCCCCAGCGCATTGACGATAACCGGCAGCAGGTTGGGGCTGGAGAATTGGACCGGTGACAAATTTATCGCGATCACTTCTTTGCCAGGCCAGGTGGCAGCTTCGGCAAAGGCGGTGCGAATCACCCATTCACCGATCGGCCCGATCAGGCCGGTTTCCTCGGCGATCGGGATAAAGATGTCGGGCGGCACCAGCCCGCGGATCGGGTGCTGCCAGCGCAGCAGCACTTCATAGCCGGTCTTGACTTCGCTTGCGACGTCAACCAGCGGTTGGAGGAATATGCGCAGTTCACTGCGCGCCAGGGCTTGCCCCAAATCGCGCGCCAGTGCGTGGCGTTCGTGCAGCTTGGCATCCATATCGGGTTGAAACATTTCCCAGGTCCCGCGCCCGGCGATTTTGGCTGCGCCCAGCGCGATGTCGGCATAGCTTTGCAGCTGCGCCTGCTGATCGGTGTGCATCGGGGTCAGCGCAATCCCCAGGCTGATCGCGCAAGGCAGTTCAATGTCATCGACCTGCAACGGCTCGCCCAGCGCAAGGACCAGCAGTTCGGCCAGCCGTACCGCATGATCGCAAGCATCGTCGCCGGTGACCGCGATAGCAAATTCATCGCCGCCCAGCCGCGCCACGATCGGCTCGCTGCCGCCCAGCCCGCTCGCCTCGACCACTGCGCACAACTGTGAGGCGAACTGCCGCAGAAACTGGTCACCCATCGGGTGGCCGTGGATGTCATTGATGCTCTTGAAATGATCGATGTCGAGCAGCAGCAAGGCGACATGCTCATCGGATGCGTGGCTGTTGACCAGCCCGGCAAGCACCTGATTGAAGTGGCTGCGGTTGGGCAGGCCGGTTAATGCATCGAAATGGGCCATTTGCTGGGCCCGATGTTCGGTCTGGCGCTGCTCAGTTACGTCAGCGATAACCCCGCGATAGTCGATCCCGTCGCCCGAATTGCTGGGACGCCCACTCAGCGACCACCACCGCACTTCGCCTTCGCCGACCCCAGCCAGCGCCACCACCACCGAGCGCAACGGGCGACCGCCAGATAACGCCATATCGAGCTCGTCGCGGCCCGCACTGGGGGCAAACAGGCTGATCAGTGGGCGGCCCCGCAGCTGTTCGGCAGGTTCGTCGGCGGCTTGGGCAAAGCGTTGCGAGACATTGGTCAGCTGATGCTGCGCGTCCAGTTCGAACAGCCAGTCGGAGCCGCTTTCTTCGTACTCATGGAGCAGCAGTTTTACCGTTCGAGCGGCGCTGTGCAATTCGCGGTCGGCCAGAATACGCGTTACGAACAGGTCGTGCGCGGCAAAGGCCATGCGCACCAGTAGAGCGCTGGCCGCCGCCAGCACGGAGCTGGTAGCAAAGGCAAGTAGAGTCCCAGACTGAGCGAGGCCGATGATCAGACCCAGAGCGTGCACGACGACGTATACCAATGCCGAATGCGGCAAAGTCCTGACCATATAGGCCGCCGATGCGATCTGGCTGACCGTGCAAACCGCGAGTAGCAGCTGCGCGCCCGGCGAGAGTTTGGCAAACCATAGCGCCATCAAAATGCCCATGGTCAGACCCAGCCACAGCGAATTCAACATGAAGGCCAAGATAATTTTGGCAGTGCGCCGCCGCCGCCGACCGCGTTCGATGCCTTCTGCCAGCCACAACCGGTGCAGGCACGCGGCCAGCATCGAGCCGGCGAACAAGGCGATGAGGAGCGCAGGCATCTGGCCGATCAGCGCCAGTGTAATCACGGCCGCGTTCATCACTGTGCCCAGCACGATCGAACGAACCATGCGGATGTGCGCACTAATTAGCCGGTTATCGACCCAATCACGCAATTCTGCTGGGACGACAACGCGCAGCGCCGCCTGTTTGCTGACCATTTAGCTTGTATCCGACCCTGCTTTTTTTCAGGCGTGCGCTATAGTCCGGCCTCTGTTAATTTTGTATGAGACGGTGGTGTTTTGAAATGCTGCAGTGTCGGTCTTACCGCAGCCCAACTAAGCGACTAGGTCCGATCCCACAGGAGATACGTCATGCGCGCCATCACTTTTTCGCTGGTCATGGCGCTCAGCGCGGCGGTTGCAGTGCCGCAGCTCTACGCCAAACCAGCCAAATCCCAAGGCCACCCGGTGGCCGAGGCGCAGACGCTCGATCTGGCGAAAC
>JAYTIS010000138.1:0-6227 GCA_043731725.1 Novosphingobium sp. | reverse complement strand
TAAATCCATCGGGCGGAGTGGCGACGAACGCCTTCATCCCGATCATCAGCAGCGGCGCGGTCTCGCCTAGCGCCCGCGCCATGCCGATGATCGTACCGGTGAGTACGCCGGGCAGCGCCAGCGGCAGGACGTGGTGAAACACTGTTTGCACCGGACTTGCGCCGATCGCCAGCGCAGCATCGCGGATCGAGGGCGGAACCGCCTTGATTGCGTTGCGGCCTGAAATTACAATCACCGGCATAGTCATCAGGGCCAGCGTCATCCCGCCGATCAGCGGGGCGGAGCGCCAGTTAGGGAATAAACCAAGGAACACCGCCAGCCCGAGCAGGCCGAAAATGATCGAAGGCACCGCTGCGAGGTTATTGATCGAGACCTCGATCAGTTCGGTCCAGCGGTTCTTGGGAGCGAATTCTTCAAGATAGACGGCTGCCAACACCCCGATCGGGAAGGCCAGCAACAGCGTGACCAGCATGGTCAGCATCGACCCTTTAAGCGCACCCCAAATGCCAACCGCCTGCGGACCAGTGGCATCACCGCGGCTAAGGAAGCCCCAGTCGGCGGCCCTGACCAAGCTGCCATTGGCCCTTAGTTGCGCAGCAAGTACCTTGGCCCCATCCGGCCCATCGCCGCGCAGTGCGGAAGCCAGGTCGTCGCTGACCGCAAGCGAAACCGGGAACTTAGCCGTCAGCCGCGAGGGATCGGCAATCAACTTGCGGCCTACATCCTGCCAGGCATTGTCAGCCATTTGCGCGGCTGCGGGATCGCCCAACGCCTTGCTGGCGGAAAATTTGACCACATCGGGCAGTCCAGCGCCCTTCAATGCATCGAGCGCGCCGGGGCCTTGCAGCTGCACCGGATCGATCACCAGCACACCGCTCGACAGATCGAGATCAAAGCGCAATTCGGCGCGGGTGAATCCGCCGAGAGCATTGCTGGTCATGCTGACCAGCAAGAACGCGAGCACCAGAGCGGAGAATACCACGGCGGCCAGCCCGATTGCCTTGAATCGGCGCTCTGCTGCGTAGCGGCTTTTGAGGCGCGTGCCGACGGTGCTATTCATAGGCTTCCCGGAATCGTTTGACCACCCGCAGCGCAATGAAGTTGAGCGCCAAAGTGACGAGGAACAGCACCATTCCCAATGCGAAGGCAGCAAGCGTGGCGGGATGGTCGAAACTGCCTTCGCCGGTCAGCAATGCAACGATCTGGAAGGTGACCGTGGTCATGCTTTCAAACGGGTTTGCGGTCAGCCGCGCGGTCGCCCCGGCGGCCATCACCACAATCATCGTCTCACCGATCGCCCGGCTGACGGCCAGCATCACCCCGGCGACGATCCCGGGCAAAGCCGCAGGGATGATCACGCGGCGGATGGTCTCTGAAGTGGTCGCGCCCATCGCCAGGCTGCCATCGCGCATTGCTTGCGGCACGGCAGTGATCGAATCGTCGGCCATCGAGGACACGAACGGGATGATCATGATCCCCATTACGATCCCGGCGGCGAGTGCGCTTTCGCTCGATGCGCTGGCTATGCCGATAGCATGGCCGAAATCGCGGATCAGCGGGGCCACGGTCAAGGCAGCGAAATAGCCGTAAACCACAGTGGGCACCCCGGCGAGAATTTCGAGCAGCGGCTTCATCCACCGGCGTACCCGCGAACTGGCATATTGGGTCAGGTAAATCGCGCTCATCAGCCCGAGCGGCAGCGCAACCACCATCGCGATGATCGCGCCGATGAACACGGTCCCCCAGAACAACGGCACCGCACCATAGCTGTCGCTGCGTACGGAGGCCGGGTCGGCCATAGAATCGGGGTTCCAGTGCGTGCCGAACAGGAAATCTATCGGGTTGACCGCATTGAAGAAACGGACTGTTTCAAACACCAGTGAGGCGACAATGCCAAAGGTGGTGAAGATTGCTACCAGCGAGGCGAGCAGCAGCACCGCCATGACGATCCGCTCAACCTTGGCCCGGGCGGCGAACTGCGGCCGTACCCGCAAATAAGCGAAGACGCCCCCGGCCACACCCAGCAACAGGGTAACGATGATCCCAATCGTTGAGAAATGGCTGAGCGCAGCGCGGAACGGTTCGACCAGGCTGCGCGATTGCGGATTAAATATCGCCCCGCTTTGTCCGCTTGCCAACGCCTGAGCCTCGGCGAGGATCGCGTCGCGCTCGATCCCGAACGCCGGCAATTTGACTGCCGCGGGATCAGTCAGAACTCGTGTCAGTACCAGGCCCGGGCTAAGTACTGCCCACAACACCGCGAACAACACTGCGGGCAATGCCGCCCACAAAGCGACATACCAGCCGTGATAACTGGGCAACGAATGCAGTTCGCCGCCCTCTGCCCGCACCACACGGCGCAACGTCCAGGCGCGTGCGCGGGCTGCCAGCCATCCGGTCAGCCCCATGCCAAGGGCCAGGAGAACAGGAATGGCTGGCGTCATCGCGACAAGCGTACTCGGTTTACTTGAGGACGCTAGGGTCGAGCAGCGTCATGCCAGCCGCAGTCGCGGCGCTGGTCGCGAGGATCGCGTCGGGCGCCACGACCATGCCCTGTTTGGCCAGCAGTCCATCCTTGCCCCAGCTCTTGGCCCATTCCGCAACGTATTCTTTAAGGCCCTTGATCGCATCAAGGTGCGCCGCCTTGACGTAGATATAAAGGGGGCGCGCACCGGGATAAGTGAAGTCTGAAATGGTCGCGTATGTCGGCGTGATCCCATTCATAGTCAGTCCAACCAATTTGTCAGCGTTTTCTTCGAGATAGGAATAGCCGAAGATGCCGATAGCCTTGGGATTGGCCTCGAGTTTCTGTACGATCAGGTTGTCGTTTTCACCTGATTCCACATAAGCTCCGTCGCTGCGAACTTCGCCGCAGACCTTTTCGTGCTGGTCTTTGTTGCTGTCTTTCAGCGCCTTCATTTCGGCATTGGCATCGCAGCCCTTCATCAGAATCAATTCCTTGAGCGCGTCGCGCGTGCCCGAAGTGCTGGGGGGGCCATAAACCAGGATCGCCTCAGCCGGGAACGCCGGGTTAACGTCATGCCAAGTCTTGGCGGTGTTGGGCTTACCATAAGGGTTGGCGGCCAGCGCCTTGTAAACGTCTGCAGGGGTGAGCTTGAGACCAAGGCCGCTTTTGGCTTCGGCGAAAGCAACGCCGTCAAGCCCAACCTGGATTTCGACAATCTTGTCGACCTTGTTCTTAGCGCAGTTCTCATACTCGCTCTTCTTCATGCGGCGCGAAGCGTTCTCGATATCGGGGAACTGAACGCCAACGCCGGCGCAGAACAGCTTCATACCAGCCCCAGTGCCGGTGCCCTCAATGATCGGCGACTTGATCGCCGAGTTCGATTTGGAAAGCGAATCTGCCACCGCCTTGGCGAACGGAAAGACCGTCGACGAGCCGACCGCGCGCACTTGGTCGCGCGACCCGCCTTGACTGCCGCCGCATGCCGCAAGCAGTGTTGCCACCAAAACAGCGGCGGTAAAAGCGAGGATGGATTTTCTGGTCATGCGAATCGCTCCCTTGGCGTTATCTGACCTGCGCTCTGGCCTGCTTGTGTGACAGATCCGTGACATTAAGTTGGCATAAGGCGGTTGTCACCAAACGGTCGGAACTCGGACACACACAGTCATCAATGTGTCACAAAACCTTCATACCGAGCGGTTGTCCAATCGCTAGTCCGGGAATCAAAATATGCGCTCTATCTTCACTTTACTGGCCGCGGCCGCAGCATTTGGGGTGGCCGCTCCGTCTCAGGCGAGCGAAGATACGCAGTACTGGCAGACGCTCAACCTCAGCGTTGCCTTGCCCGACAATTTCAAGATTTCGAATGAAACCGTGCGCCGCTCGAGCGATACCCGGGGGTTCTACGAAATCGAAAACAACCTGATGATCGGCAAGAAGGTCAACAAGGTAGTTACGTTGTGGCTGGGCTACGTTTTCAATCCACAATACAGTCACGGGACTTTCCGGCTACACGAACACCGCTTTCGCCAGCAGGTCAATTTCGACAATTTCGCCAAACTGGGCAAGGTCAAGCTGAGCGGACGGATGCGCATGGAAGAACGCTGGCGCGAAGGCCAGCCGGGCACGGCCTGGCGGTTAAGGCCGCAACTCAAAGCGAGCACACCTTTGATCGGTAAGACTACGATCTCGATTAGCAGCGAAGCCTTTATTGACCTCAACAACACTGCCTTTCAGAAGGTCGATGGGCTCGAACGGTTGCGCAATGCCGTCTACATTACGGTACCTTTGAACAAGATGATCAGCGTTGATTTCGGCTACCTCAACCAGCACGGCTTCGTCCCGAACGGGCCCGACAATAGCGACAACGTGCTGACGACCGGACTTTCAGCCTCATTCTAGGACGCTCGCAGAGTTCCAAAAGCACTCTTCAACGGAGCCGCGCGCTTCATTGCTGACGCGTCACAAAATCAGGACCACACAGTTTCATCGGTGTTGGCGTTTCCACCGCTCGAACTGCTGATTCCGCCCGTCATATTTGCCGGTAGTCTACCGATCCCGCCGATGTCCTCGCGCCAGTAGAAATAGATGCACAGCGCCATCACCCCTGCAAAAGTGTGCCACAGTAAACCGTGTGGCTGGAAAAACGAGTGTGGCGAACACCACGGATCAGTTGGCGTGGTCGCCAGCGCACGGCTAAGTGCGGCAAAGCCGAACGCAGCAAGTCCGCCAAACCACAAGAAGAATGGCTTCCAGACCCAACCGGTTGCTGGAAAAAAGACAAACCGGGCATAGAAAATCTCAATCAAGACATAGGCGCCGACCATCGTGCCGATCAAAATTTCCGACTTCAGACCCAAGGCGCCGATCATCGTGAACAAGAGCACTGACATCAAATAGCCAGTCCAGAATACTCGGTACGGGTTTCGCAGCTCACGCCATGGCGGATAAAGCCCCTGTCAAGGGTGTAGAAGACCAAGAACCCGGTGAACACATACATCGAAAACCCGTCGAACCACGATACCCAGCTCGAGATAGAACCGTGGAACCACATCGAGCCGAGCCCGAGGAACAGCACACAGAACACCCAGACGTCGCCCATCCACCAATTCGACATGATCACATTCGAATTGGTGCCCGCCTTGCGATCACGCCACATCCGGCATGCGACATAGCCCGCACTGACAACCGCGTAGAGGTTGGAATAGGTGTTGACCGGCTGCTGCACGCCTTTCCACCAGGTTCCCGAAGCTTCCGCCGCACGCAGCTTGTCGAGATCGAACCATTCGCAATAGCAGCTCATATCCTTGACGCAGCTGTCGAGTGTCGGCGGCCAGCCGGTACCATAGGCAAACAGCCAAAACAGCCCCAGCAACACAAAGGTGCCGACGATCCATACGATCCAAGGGCGGGCTAGGGCCATCGTGCTGCGCTCAGGCAAGTACAGTATTGGCCAGGACTGCAGCCAAAGCGATGACAGCGACATCGATCAGCCAGACCCATCACGGCACATTGAGGATCCCGCCGATACGGTTGACGCCGATGTCGGGCGGCCCTGTCACTCCGACATCGGGATGCCCCGACAGGCCGAAGATAAAACCGAGTACTGCAACGACCAATGCGGCGACCCCGTAAGCGATAAGACCACTCTTGCTGCCAGTTGCGCCCATGACGAGCATAACGACACCGGCAATCGCAATGCCGATGCAACCAGCGACGAGCAGAATTTTTTCGAGATTGGTGCTTGAGTTTGCCATGGTCAACAGCCCTTTCATTTCAACTACTTGCAATGAAGCATTTGAGAACCATACCTGTTGTGCGAATCAGGAATACGAAAAATATAACATTTGGTGTTCGACTTGACGATGGATTCTTTGATATTGCGATGAAATACAGGTTAGCATCCAATTAAGTATGGCCTATCGCATTCGAATGTGTAGGGTTGTCAACGTTGCTTAAACGTTATTGAGGAGAAGGCCATGCCTCCGATCGTGCGCGCTCTCATTTTCATGTGCATCGGTGCAGGACTTCAAGGCATCATTGGCTTTGCAGTGCTGCCTTGGCTGCTCGCATCTTCGGGCGGGGGGATGGTCTCGTTGGCATTGATCGGCATGATCGGTGCCGCGTTGTTCGGGTTCGTAACCGGTCTTGTAGGAATTTACGCGCTGCGCCCGCTCAGCATTTTCTACTATGTGATCGATGTAACATGGTCGGCGCTCAACACCGCTACTGGCCTGATCTTCATGATCTACTGCGCGGTCAA
>JAYTIS010000137.1:0-3989 GCA_043731725.1 Novosphingobium sp. | reverse complement strand
GCACTGCGTGGCAGAGCGGCGCGGGCCCAATCCCCGCCCTGGAAGTTCATGAAAGCGCCCATGCACGGCTTCGCCAATCCTGCCCGGTTTTTGCGTCTGGCGCGGCTCTTTACAGCGCCCCTGCTGCTGGTGGGGGGCGGGTTGACTATTGCCGTGCTGGCCTGGGGATTGCTCGCCGCGCCGGCCGAGCAATTGCAAGGCGAAACGGTGCGCATCCTGTTCATCCATGTGCCCGCGGCTTGGCTCGGGATGGGCGGCTGGATTATGATTGCGCTGGCAAGTTTGAGCGAATTGGTCTGGCGGCACCCATTGGCCAGCATCGCCGCGCGCGCTGCCGCGCTGCCGGGCGCCTTCTTTGCGCTGCTGTGCCTGTTGACCGGATCGCTGTGGGGCCGTCCGGCCTGGGGAAAGTGGTGGGTTTGGGATGGCCGACTGACTTCGATGTTGGTGCTGTTCTTCCTGTACTGCGCCTATCTTGCACTGGCCGATGCGGCGGCGCGGTCGGGGAATGGCAACACCCGGATCGCAGCGATCTTCGGGCTGGTCGGAGCGGTGAACATCCCGATCATCCACTATTCGGTTATCTGGTGGAACAGTCAGCACCAGCGGCCCAGCATCACGCTCGGCCAATCCGCCATGGCGCCGGTGTTTCTATACGGTTTGCTCGCTGCGACGCTGGGCTTCTCGCTGCTGTTCTGTGGAGTGGTCTTGGCGCGGATGCGGGCAATCCTGGCTGACCAGCAGACCGAGGCGCGGCTGCGCCGCCGCGCGCAGGACTTTGCCGATGCATGAGGGATTAAATCACTGGGCCTTCGTCTATGCCGCCTATGGCCTGGGCGTGACTGGCACCGTGATATTGATCCTGGTTAGTTGGACCGCGATGCGCCGGGCTGAGGCGCGCCGCGACCGGACCCGCGCGCGGTGAGCAGCGTAATCAAGCCCAAGCACCAGCGGCTGGTGCTGGTCCTCGCGGCGATGACCGCGCTGATTGCAGCGGCATTGCTGGCCGCCTGGGCGCTGCGCAACCAAGCGTCGTATTTCTACCTTCCAGCCGAAATGGCTAGCATGCCGCCAAAGGCCGACCGCGCTGTGCGGCTGGGCGGGATGGTGCAAACCGGCTCGCTCAAGACTGCGCCCGATGGAATTACGATTAATTTCGTGGTCAGCGACGGCACCGCGCAGGTGCCGGTGACTTTCACCGGGATCACCCCCGATTTATTCCGAGAGGGTTCGGGTGTCGTCGCCGAGGGCCACCGCCGCGCCGACGGTACGTTTATGGCCGATAATTTGCTGGCCAAACACGATGAGAAATACGTGCCGCGCGAAATGCAGCAGATGAGCGATCGCGAAGCGCACCAGAAAGTGGCAGCGACCAAATGATCGCGACGTTTGGACTTGCGGCGCTGTGGCTGGCGGCGGCGCTGGCAGCGCTGCAATTATTCGGCGGATTTCTCGCTCTGCGGCAGCCTGAAAACCCCCTCGCTTCGATCGTCCGGCCGGCCGCCGTGGTGCAAGCGGTGTTGGTGGCGATCGCTTTCCTCTGTCTGATCGCGGTATTCTGGCGCACCGACTTGTCGGTGGCACTGGTTGCGGCGAACTCGCACTCTGCCAAACCACTGCTTTACAAAGTGGCCGGGGCCTGGGGCAATCACGAAGGCTCGATGTTACTGTGGGTGACGGTGATGGCACTGGCTGGCGGTCTGGTAGCATTTGTAGAGCGGCGTTTGCCCGAACCGACGATGCTTGCCACCCTGGCTGCACAGGCCTTTGTCAGTCTTGGCTTTTATGCGTTTCTGCTGCTCGCATCGAATCCGTTTGCCCGGCTTGACCCGGCGCCGGCAGAAGGTAACGGCCTTAACCCGCTGCTCCAGGACCCAGGGCTCGCGTTCCACCCGCCAACTTTGTACATCGGCTATGTTGGGCTCTCGGTAGCGTTCAGTTTCGCGGTCGGCGCCCTGCTTACGCGTGAAGTGTCCCCGCTGTTCGCCCGCGCCATGCGGCCATGGGTGCTGGGCGCATGGATTTTCCTGACGCTGGGGATCACCGCCGGATCATACTGGGCCTACTACGAGCTCGGCTGGGGCGGCTGGTGGTTTTGGGACCCGGTTGAGAATGCCTCGCTGATGCCATGGCTCGCGGCGACCGCCTTGCTGCATTCCGTGGCGGTGCTGGCGTCGCGTAATGCGCTGCGAGCCTGGACAGTAATGCTTGGGGTGGTGGCCTTTGCTATGTCAATGGTCGGCACGTTCCTGGTGCGGTCAGGCGTGCTGACCAGTGTGCACGCGTTTGCGGTCGATCCCGCACGCGGGAGTTTTATTCTGGCCTTGCTGGCGATTAATATCGGCGCGGCGCTAACAATCTTCGCGTTGCGCGCCGGGACCGTCAGCGAGGGCGAGCGCTTTGCTGTAGTAAGCCGAGAGAGCGCGCTGGTGTTCAACAACGTGATGCTGACTGCGACGCTGGGCATTGTGCTGCTGGGAACGCTCTATCCACTGCTGGCAGAGGCGCTCGGCGAGCGGGTTTCGGTCGGTCCGCCTTATTTCAACCCGGCCACAGCAGTGTTCGTTTTGCCCATGCTGATAGTGATGGCGGTAGGGCCTATGTTGCGCTGGCGGCACGATGGGCTCGCGCGGCTGCGCACGGTGGTCGTGCTGCCAGTGCTGGTGGTGCTGAGCGTGGCAGGCTGGTTGGCGCTGCACGGCATCAACCTGCTCCCCCTGCTGGGCATTTCGCTCGGCACAGGCTTGCTGATGATCGCGCTGGTCCCGCTCAAGGGGCGGAGGCTGCGCACTGTGACCCTGCCGCTATGGGGCATGGTAGTGGCGCACTTCGGGATCGGCGTGGCCTTATTGGGGATAGCCTGTGACAGCGCGTTCAGCACCGAAAAGCTGGTCGCGGCGCGGATCGGGGAAAGTGTGACGGTGGGCCCGTGGCTCGTCCGACTGGGCCGGGTCGAGCCGGTCACCGGGCCTAATTGGACGGCGCTTGAAGCGACTTTGGCAGCCAGTTACGACGGTGCTGTCCCGAGCGAATTGCACCCGCAGGCCCGCAGTTTCTGGACCCCCCCACAGCAGACCACCGAGAGCGCGATCCTGACCCGCTGGAACGGACAGCTCTACACCGTGCTGGGCGAAGAAGCGGGAGATGGGCGCTGGCAGCTGCGACTGTGGTGGAAACCGTTCGTGACGCTGATCTGGCTGGGCGGGGTTTTGGTGGCACTGGGCGGCGCGTTGGCGCTGCTCGGGCGGGCGGCGAGCAGCTGGCGACGGCGGATCGCGGCGGACAAGATCGCCTATCGCCGTCAACGGCAAGGACGCAGCTGATGCGTCCGCCGGACCGTCCCTCGCGTTGGGCCCTGTGGCTGCCGCTCACACTGTTCGCGGTGTTTGTTGGGGTGGTCATGATCAGTCTGCTGCACCCCGCAGATCGCGCAGTCAAAAGCGCGATGATCGGGCGTCCACTGCCGCAGTTTTCTTTGGCCGCCGCCAGTGCCGATCGCCCGGGATTGGACCGGGCAGACCTCACCAATGGCAAAGTGCATCTGCTCAACATATTCGCCAGCTGGTGCGTGCCCTGCGCGGTCGAAGCGCCGCAATTGGCGGCCCTGCGCGCGCGGGGAATCGATATAGTGGGTGTGGCCATCCGCGACCGTCCCGAAGATTTGCAGCAATTCTTTGCGCGCAACGGCAATCCGTTCAGCCGGGTTGGGGCCGACAACGTTAGCGCGATCCAGTTCGCACTGGGATCATCGGGCGTGCCTGAAAGCTTTGTCATCGATGGTCGCGGGATGATCCGCTATCAGCATATCGGCGATATCCGTGCAGATCAGGTTGATCTGATCGCGGACAAAGTGGCGGAGGCGGGACAATGAAGCACGCTCTGCTGATCGCCGCGCTGCTGCTCGCTGCCCCCGTCCAGGCCGATGACACGATGCCACCCGCGCCCTATGCCAACGTCCAGCTTGAAAACCCGGCACAGGAAGCCAAGGC
>JAYTIS010000136.1:0-2163 GCA_043731725.1 Novosphingobium sp. | reverse complement strand
GGGCCGATCACGCTCAACCAGACCAAAATGTGGGCATTCCTGCTCAAGGCCGATCGCGCCAAGATGACTGCGTGGTGCCAGGCAATGTTCGATAGGCCCAGCAGTGGCGCAGTGCGGGTGCTGCCGTTGTCATCGTATATGATGATGAGCGTGGTCGATATCGGAACCGGGCGGTTTGTCGATGCCCCGCAGATGGGCTGGTCGGCCGAGCGCGAACTGACCTTCTGGATCCCGGCGGTTCGCGTCGAGGAGCACGGCGGCAAGACGGTTGCAGTGGCCTTCGCCATGACCATGCCGTACCTGGTGCTCAACAACCCGGTGGCGATCGCCTCCGGACGTGAGATTTTCGGCTATTTCAAACAGGCCGGGCACATCGCCCTGCCCGGCGATGCGGGCCACGACCAGACCTTGGCGGTCGACTTGTTTGCCACCAAGACCTTTGGCAGCGACAGCCAGGAGTTATACCAGCGGCTGCTCACGCTGACTCCGACCGCCAGCCAGCCCAGCCCGCTGACCAAAGCCGCCGAAAGTTTTGCCGGCGGGGCGCAGCAGCTGTTCAGCCTACTCGCCGCCGACGACCGCGACTGGCATGCCAGCTTGGGGCTGACCGAGGATGTGCTCGGCGATCTGCTGCACGAACGCGTACCGCAGCTGTTCCTCAAACAGTTCCGCGATGTGGCCGATGGTACGCGCGCCTGCTATCAAGCGATCACCCAGACCATGGGAGAGGTCACGCGCTTTGACTCGGCCCTGCATTTGACCGAATATGCGATGGTACTGGCCGATCTCGCCAGTTCGCCGGTTGCCACCGATTTCGGGATCGCGCCGCAGCAGACTGTGCTGGGGGCCGAATTCGAATACGACATGACGATCCAGCCCGGCCAAGTGCTGTGGCAAGCTTAGGACCAAACAGCGCTTGTGCCAGATTTTCCTCTCTTACAACCGCGAGGACCAACGCGTCGCGAAGTTGTTCGCGGAAGGCTTTGAACGCGCCGGGCTAAGCGTGTGGTGGGATACCGCGTTGCGCTCGGGCCAGACCTATGACGAAGTCACCGAAAACGCGTTGCGCGGAGCGAAAGCGGTGGTGGTGTTGTGGTCGCCGCGCTCGGTGGTGTCGCGCTGGGTGCGGTCCGAGGCAACCTTGGCCGACCGCAACAAGACTTTAGTTCCGGCGATGATCGAGGCCTGCGACCGGCCGATCATGTTCGAGCTGACCCAGACCGCCGAGCTGTCGCACTGGCAAGGCGATGATCGCGACCGCGCCTGGCAGGCGTTTGTGGCCGACGTGCTGCGCTTTGTTGAGGTGGACGGTGGTCCCGCACCCCAGCCGCCGCCCACGCTGCTCGCTCCCGCTGCTCCATCGCGCTCGGCCTCCAGCCGCGGCAAACACGGCCAAGCCCCATCGTTGGCAGTGCTGCCATTCACCAACCGTTCGGGCCAAAGCGAAGACGACGTGTTTTCGGTCGGGATGGTCGAGGACATCATCGATGCGCTGTCGCACGGCGTGAACCTGAATGTCATCACCAGTTCGGCCACCGCGCGTTATCGTACCGGAGCCTTGCCCGATCTGCACGCGATGGCGAACGAGCTGGGGGTGCGCTATGTGATGGAGGGCAATGTCCGCCGTGCCGGCAATCTGCTGCGGGTGACCGCGCAACTGGTTGAGGCCGAGGGCGGCGCGATCCTATGGACTCAGAAGTTCGAACGCCCGCTGTCCGAACTCGCCGAGTTGCAAGAAGACCTCGTGCTTGAGGTGGCGGCGCATTTGCACAGCCAGGTCGAGCGGATCGAAATGGCCCGCGTGCTTAAAAAGCCCAGCAATCTCACCGCTTGGGAAAGCGTCACCCGCGCCAGCGCCTCCTATCGCAACATCAACGGTGAAACGCTGCTCCAAGCTTTTACTGAAGCACAAAAGGCGGTCGAGATTGCCCCGGATTATGCCCTTGCCCACGCCATGTTGGCCGATGCCGCAGCGACTATCTATATGTGGATGCACCCCGACGACCCGGCCGAGGTCAAGCGCATCCGCGGTTATATCGATGCCGCGTTGTCCCTCGATCCTGATAACGCGGTCGTTTTGGCGCATGTCTCGGAAGCGTATAATTACATTGGCTGCCCAGATGAGGGGCTGGCGCTGGCCGAGCGCGCTTACCAAATCAGCGC